>NZ_PCZF01000069.1:0-5674 GCF_002554115.1 Lactobacillus sp. UMNPBX4 | reverse complement strand
ATCAGTGCTTTAAAAGTCTAATATTAATTGTCAATGTCTTAACTTAATGACATTGCTTAATTAAGGAGTTCCTTTTTATTATGCATTTAATAACAGACAATAGAGCCTAAAACTTTTATTAAATGCCCAAACGTAAGGAAACACATTAAGAAATAATAACATTTAACCCCCTTGTATTTTTTACCTAAAAAAGTATAATAAGTAATGGAGGTTGAAATATTACAGAGTAAACCTTCATTATTCAGTCTCTGCCTAATAATTCCTTATTACTTAATAAATACAAACTTTATGGCAGAAGATACATCTATATCTATATCACTTTCTAGAAAGTGTCTGGGAAAAAACTAACTCTCAGATACAAAAAGACGATCAATCTAACTCTTAATTTGAGTTGCTTGACCGTCTTTTTCTTTTCGCTTAAACAAAATTGGTCCTTTGATCATCTTCTGTTCCAATATTTGCTTAAATTCATCATCATGAAGGCTATTTCCACATCGGTTTCAACCTTCTTTTTGCCTCTTAAATGAGTTCGACGCATGCCAAAAACATTCTTCAAATGTCCAAAAATCGGCTCCACATCATACTTTCTCATTCTGTAGATGTGACTGCCTTCAGGACTTTGGAGAACTGCTTTGGCTTTTTCTTTTAAGTATTGCCAGTTAGGATTATAGCGAACCTGACCAGTCGTTTTATCTTTACGCCGACTATAATATTTGAAGCTAAATCTAACGCCGTTTTGATCAAGGTAGTAATCGTCTTGTTCATCATAGAACCAGTTAGCTAGCTTAGATGGATCGTTTTTGTACTTTCTGGTTTGTTCCTTTTCATACATGGTATAAGGGATATAGTACTGCTTAAAGTCAGTCGGATTAGGATACAAGGCGAAATCAACTACATACTGATCCGTCGTAGCGACTTGAATATTATAGCCTGGCTTAAGCTGACCATTTCTCATGTGATCTTCTTTCATATGCATGAAAGTCGCATCGTGGTCGGTCTTGGAATAGCTATTGCGCCCAGCAAAGATTGCTTTCGCCTCTTTGTATTTCTTCATTCTAGGAACATAGTCTTTTCTGAGTTTATGAAGCAGCTTCTTAAGACCGCGCCTTCTTGCTTTTCTAGGCGATCCACCAGGAATGGCTTTAGGCTCTCGGGCAATCTCTTCAGTCAGCTTTTCAATTTCAGCTTCCGTTTCTTGCGCTAGCTCTGCCAATCCCTGACTGGTCTGGACTTGCTCTTTTGCCATTGCTTTGACGACTTCTTTGGCAATCAGTTCATCATATAGTTCAACTGCCTTGCGCCAAACGAAAGTATAGAGATTGGCATCAGCTTCAATTTTGGTGCCATCAATAAAGATAGCTCCTTCATAGACCTTCCTGCTCTAATAGGTTCGTAAAGTAAAGGAAGCTTTTCTTAATCAATTCGTTGGCGTGGTCGCTCGATCTAAAATTATTGATAGTATGGTATGAGATCTTTTGATGCTCTGCCAGTACCATAATCGGCAGATTTTCTTCTAGCATCAGCGCAATTTTTCTGCCTGAGAATACTCTGCGAGAATAGGCAAAGAGCAAGATCTTGAGCATCATGGCTGGGTGATAGGCAGGACGCCCGGTTTTGGCAGTATCGCCAAACAAGACGTCTTCTGGAATCGAATCGACGAACCAGCTAATGGCGTTAGCTAAGTGATTATTAGGTATAGCAAAGTCTAAATTAAGTGTTAAAGCCGTTTGGCCTGTGATATAATTCTTGTACATGATAGTTTCCACCTTCTTATTTTTATATTGTGGTGATTTAATAATATCAAGGCAGAAACTAAAAGTATAGAAAAAGAACGATGAAATCGAATAGGAAATCATCGTTCTTTTTTTATGTCTTAGGAATTAGTTTTTCCCAGACACTTTTTCTGATTAATTAGGATTAATTTCTAATTTTTTTGCTATTGGTGGAAATGTAGGTAATTTTAATGGGGTTACGTGCCATTGGGTAAATAATACTGAAGTAAGTAAAATAAATGGAATATCTTCTGGCTTGGTGATATTGCATGTTAGGACAACCCCATGTTCTGCAACGATTGTCTTGACGTTAGCAATACTTTTAAAGCCTGATCTAAAAGTATAGGTCCCTCGTTTAATACTTCCCGTAACGATATATTTTAGTTGAGTCAGATAAAATATATTAGTATTAAGCGTATTAAGCTTTTTGACACTAACTAGAGAGTGATCTACTACGTCAATAGTAAAGGATGCAATCAGTCCAGTACCATCAGTAAATAAGCGTCCAATTTCGTTTCTGTTAGTGTCATATAAATATAAAGTATGATTTGGGTTATCGAGATTTCCTTGAATAATAAATTCAATTTTTCCTTTAGGATTGATCACAGGAATTTGACCATAATCTTTTTCTTGATTAAGTTCCAGCCAAAACAACATACTTTGTCACCTCTGATCTTGTTTATTTTCCTTTATAAATTGATTTAAGATATAAGCTACACCGTCTTCGTTATTAGTTTTAGTAGTGATTTGTGCTAACTTTTTTATTGCTGGAATGGCATTACCCATGGCTACTCCTGTTCCAGCTTCACGAATCATGCTTTCATCATTTAAATTATCTCCGATAGCCGCAATTTCGTCACGTTTAATATTTTTTAGTTTAGCGTAATCAAGAAGGGCGATCCCTTTTTGTGCTTGGTGAGCATTGATTTCAATATTAGATGATGAACTAGAAGTAACAACTAAATCCTCAATTTTTGCCACTTCTTTTTTAACATTATCAAAGGCTTCATGACCACGTGAATCAAATGCAATGGTTTTCATTACTTCAACATCAGGATCATGTAATAGGTCCTCAAAATGGTCAACTTGTTTCATGTTCATGATAGTCTTATTTCCGGCAGAGATTGCGACTGCTTGTTTAAAATCAAGTAAAGGATTTAGATCGACCATTAAATGCGCTACATTAGAAATACGCTGGTTAAGGTCTTCAGTATAAACTTGATCAGCAGTGATGATTTCAAAATAAAATCCTGCCTGATGTAATAATTCAACAAGTTTTAAAGCCTTAGAAGTTGGGATTTTATGTTTGACCATTAATTTGCCGTCTTCATCGAAAACTAGGGCTCCATTTAAATTGATAAAACCAGTATGTAAACTAGCATCTTTTAGAACTGTGCGAGATTCACGTGGAGCTCGACCGGTAGCAATTAAAAATTCAATACCGTTATTTTGTGCATTTTTCACAGCTTGAATATTTGCTTCAGAAACGGACATATTAGAATTAAATAATGTACCATCGAGATCGCAAGCTACCAATTTGATCATAAAATTTCCTCCCAATTGCTATTAAATTAATGATACCATAAAGGAGATTAGAAAAGAGGGTGTAAGACTTGGCTAAAGAATTAATCGGTAATGACTGGGATAAAATTTTAGATCCAGTTTTTGCAAGTGATAAGTATCACGAATTACATAATTTTTTAAAAGAAGAATATTCTACTAAACGTATTTTTCCAGATATGTATCATATTTTTACTGCTTTTAAATTAACACCGTTTAACAAAACTAAAGTAGTGATTTTGGGCCAAGATCCATATCATAATCCGGGACAAGCAAATGGCATGAGCTTTTCAGTTATGCCAGGTACACCATTGCCACCATCACTTAGAAATATTTATAAGGAACTTTATGATGATGTTGGTGCTCGTCCGGTTAACCATGGCTATTTAAAGAAATGGGCCGACCAAGGCGTCTTGCTTTTAAATGCTGTGCTAACTGTTCCTTATGGTCATGCTAACGGCCATCAAGGTAAGGGATGGGAAGATGTAACAGACACTGCGATTAAGGCTTTAAGTGAACGTGGAAAGGTTGTTTTTATTTTATGGGGTAGATTTGCTCAAAATAAAATCCCATTAATTGATCAAAGTAAGAATTTTATTATAAAATCATCTCATCCGAGTCCATTTTCAGCTGATCGAGGATTTTTTGGTTCTCGACCATTTTCACGTTGTAATACGGCATTGCTTAATTTTGGCGAGACGCCTATTGATTGGCAATTGCCAGAAACAGTGAATAAATCTGATTTAGCATAAGAGGTATATATATGAGTGTATTTTCATTATTTAAAAAGCAAGTTGAAGCAGCAAAAGACAAAAAAAGAATTGTTTTTCCTGAAAGTGACGATTTAAGAATTTTGACTGCCGTTTCTAATTTGAATAAAGACGGGATAGTTGAGCCAATTTTAATTGGCAAAAAAGAGAATGTCGCCAAAATAGCGGAAGAAAATAGTTTGGATCTTACCGGGGTAAAGATTTATGATCCAAATAATTATGCGGATTTAGATAAAATGGTAAAGGCATTTATAGCAGCTAGAAGAAAAGATACTAGTGCAGCCGAGGCTAAAGCCAAATTAGCTAAGGAAAACTATTTCGGTACAATGTTAGTAAAGATGGACTTAGCAGATGGAATGGTATCCGGTGCAGCTCATTCAACCGCCAATACTGTTTTGCCGGCTTTGCAATTAATCCATGCTGCTGAAGGGATGCATCGTGTATCTGGCGCCTTTGTAATGGAAAAAGGTGATGAAAGATATATTTTTGCTGATTGTGCAATTAATATTGAGCCTGATGAAGAGACTTTGGCTGAAATTGGTTATCAATCAGCACAAACAGCTAAGATGGCTGAAATTGATCCTAAAGTAGCCTTTTTAAGCTTTTCTACTAAAGGTTCAGCTGAAGGATCAATGGTTGATAAGGTTCATGATGCAGCTGCAATGTTCCAAAAGAGTCATCCGGAAATTCCAGCAGATGGTGAATTGCAATTTGATGCCGCATTTGTTCCAGCTGTTGGTGAAAAGAAGGCACCTGGTTCTAAAGTAGCAGGACATGCAAATGTCTTTGTCTTCCCAGAGCTTCAATCAGGAAATATTGCATACAAGATGGTTCAACGTTTGGGCGGCTTCACTGCTGTAGGTCCAATCTTACAAGGTTTGGCTGCACCAGTTAATGACTTATCTCGTGGCTGTAGTGAACAAGATATTTATGATTTAGCAATTGTTACAGCTGCTCAAGCTTTAGCAAAGGATGAAAAATAATGACTAAGTTAGAAATTAATTCTGCAGAGGAGATGCAAAAGTTAGGTGCATCTTTGGCCAAAACGGCTAAGCCGCATGATTTGCTCTTATTAAATGGTGATTTGGGTGCCGGGAAAACCACTCTTACGCAGGGCTTAGGACGCACACTAGGCATACATCGACCTGTAAAAAGCCCAACTTTTACTATTGTGCGTGAATACCGTGAAGCTGAATTACCGCTTTTCCATATGGACTTTTATCGTTTAGAGAATGATGATTTATCATCAATTGACTTAGATGGCTATTTGGCTGAACCTGGCTTGGTAGTAATTGAATGGCCTCAGTTGGTAATGAACGATTTGCCTGATGAATATTTGCAACTAACTATTACACGAGTAGATGATAGTTGGGATTCAACTAAGCGTGTAGTTGAATTGAATGCACATGGTGAACGCAACGAAGAATGGATTAAGGATGCTTTAACCGAATACGAAAAATAATATAAAAAATGATCTAGGATTATTCTGAACTGAGACCTAAAAATTAGACAGTTTAAAATACAGGATTAATAGAGGCTTGATTCCGATATTCTTTCGGAGTTAAGCCTTTT
>NZ_PCZF01000068.1:0-5784 GCF_002554115.1 Lactobacillus sp. UMNPBX4 | reverse complement strand
ATTCGATCTCTAAAAAAGCACCCTTAATTGTCAATGTCTTAACTTAATGACATTGGGTGAATTTCACCTAGCTCTTTTTTTTACATAGTAAATTATTTTTAGTTCTATGTGGTTCATCTATGTCATTTGACTGTTTTTGAAGAAATGTAAGCCGTTTAATATTTATTAAATTAGTATTACTTTTGTAACATTCATGTAACATAAGGTATTTATTATAGAGTCTGTTGAATAGTTAATTAAGTTTAAAGATTTTCCGATAAAATAAATTTTCGTTACCAAAATATAAAAATCTAATAACTTGTGATATAGATATAAACATAATAGGAGAATATATGAATATTAAAAGTAATTTTGTAAAAGTTACTGCAGCTGCTGCTTTAACTCTGACCGGTGTAGCTACAGTAAGTGCTGTTAAGCCAGATTCAACTACTGCTAATGTTCAAGCTGCTACTACTAGAGTAAAGATCAATTATGTTCCAGGTTATGGTGTTAATATCTGGGATAATTACAACCATGGTCATTTTACTGGTCAACGTGCACCACACGGCACTACTTGGAATGTTATTAACCAAGCAACTGATAAGAAGGGTCGTACTTGGTACCAAGTTGGTGAAGACCAATGGATCATGGCTCAATACACTGTGCCAGCTAATTCCAAGAAGGCTAAGAAGTCAGTTCGAGCAACTGGTGATGCATCAGCTATTGTTACTTTAGCTGAAGCACAACTTGGTAAGAATTACGTATGGGGCGGTACCGGTGCCAACGGTTTTGACTGTTCAGGTCTTACTTCATACGTTTACTCAAAGGCTGCTGGTGTGAACTTGGGTAGAACTACCTATGATCAAGTTAAGCAAGGTTCAACTGTTTCTATGAATAACCTTCAACCTGGTGATTTGCTTTTCTGGGGTTCAGCTTCAGCTCCATATCACGTAGGTATTTACGTTGGTAACAATCAATACATTCACGCAGCTACACCTGGTCAAGGCGTTATCAAGCAAACTTTGAGTAGTTACTTCTACCCAAGTGTTGCTAAGCGTGTTTTATAAAAAAGATTATTAATCAAAAGTGAGCTATGTTTTAGCTCACTTTTTGCATTATTAAATACTAATCGTTGTTAGTTGCTCTTTTTCTGCGTAAATGCAATAATGAAGTCGTTAGTTATAAAGTAGTAAGTTTTGCTACTAAGGGGATTGAAGAATGACTAAACATAAATTATTTAAGTTGGGAGCAGCTGCGGCACTTACTGTCACAGGTGTCTCTGCGATTACGTCGCTGAAAACTGTCCGCGCAGCCAACTTTACTGCGATTAAGAGGGTAAAGATTAATTATTTACCCGGTAAGGGCTTAAACATTTGGACTAATTATAATAAGGGTAAGTTCATGGGTTACCGTGCAAAAGACGGTACTATTTGGAATGTTGCTGAAACTGCTGTAGATAAGAAAGGTAACCTTTGGTATAAGGTTGGTACGCGTGAATGGATTGAAGCGCGTTACACCGTTGATGTCGGGATGGACACGCCGGCTTCCACCAATGCCAAAACTAAGGACAAGGTAACCAACGTATCTACCAAGAAGAAGACGAGCAAGAAAACAACGCCGAAAGTTAATAACGTTATTTCTTTGGGTACTGTAACTAAGAAAAGTACCAAGAAGTCGACTAAGACTAAGTCTAAGGCCGCTAAGGTGAAGAAGGCTAAGCAAATTGTTGATGCGGCAGTGAAAAAGACTAGTAAAAAGTTAACTACCAAGAAGGTTGCATCAACGCAAGCCTCAAGTAAGGCCGGTGCCATCGTTGCTTTAGCTAAGCAACAAGTTGGTAAGCCTTATGCCTGGGGCGCTAATGGTCCAGACAGCTTTGACTGCTCTAGCTTGGTGCAATATGTCTTTAAGAATGCGGCTGGTATGAACTTGCCTCGCACGACTTATGATCAAGTTAAGGTTGGTCAAACAGTTTACCAAAAGAGTCAGGCTAATGGTCAACCTGTTTCCGCAAGCAATTTACAAGTAGGAGATTTGTTGTTCTGGGGTTCAGAAAGCGCACCATATCACGTAGCCATTTACATTGGTAATAATCAATATGTCAATGCGGCAACACCTGAACAAGGTACGATCTTGCAGACAATGACTAGTTACTTTGCACCAACGATTGTTAAGAGAGTTTTATAATTTGAATATAAAAAAGTAGTTACTATGTATTAATTGCAAAGTAACTACTTTTTATTTTCTATTTCAAATGTCCTTTTTGTCTGAAAAATCTAAAGGTATAAGTGTAATATTTGCCCCTTTTTACCTTATACTTGTGAGTGTTCTAATATCTAATAATCGATTATCTTGTATTAGATTTGCTCATTTTGTATAATAATGGCACAGGAACAAGTTCCTAATGAGCGGTCGGCTCATGGTCAATCTGATATTTCAATAGGACGTAAGGGCCTAACAGGTTGCGAGAACCAGAACTAATCTCGATATTTAATCTTGGACATAAGGGCCAAGCAGGTGGCAGACACCAGAACTAAACCGACCATGATGAGTTCGCACATTATGTGCGGACTCATTTTTTTGGAGAGAATAATGCGTAAAAAATACAATTATAGAAAATTAAGACCTAGAGAATATTCATACATTAACCGGTTCTTAGATGATATTCATAGAGCTGCTGTTTTTTATGAGGCTACTTTTGTTAATAAGAAAGTAACGTTTTATACGGCTAAGACTTCAATTACAGTGATTGCATCTGTTACTAATTTTATGCACTTATGTGGTATCTCATATTTAAGGGGTAGTAAGAATTTTTTCCTTAGTGCTAAATACAGAAAAATAGATTTAGACAAAGTTTTGATCAAAAAAGACGGAACTACGTTTCAAAAATTACAAGTTTTAAGCGCATTTCCTGAATTGATTAGTGGCAATGTTAGATTAACTGGTCGGGGAAGATTTTTGGTGCTCGACTATGATTATGCATTACGTACGTCTAGACAACTTTTGGCATTAACACTGATAAATCAAAGTGCAAAAGCAATTCCACAATCATTATTAAACTTGCATAAAAAGATGTTTGAGAAAGGTGCCTCAGTTGTTAGAATTGAATCACAAGATTTTAATTCTGACCAAATTACGGTTTTATTCGAAGAACAATCAAAATAAGGCAAGGATCTCTCCTTGTCTTTTTTGTTGCACTTTTCATTTTCAGTAAAATTAGTTACATTTTCTATTTCAAATGTCCTTTTTGTCTGAAAAATCTAAAGGTATAAGTGTAATACTTACCAATCTTTACCTTATATTTATGAGTATTAATCAACTTAGTCTTGCCAGGTTGGTAAGTAATCGTCGTAGTGTAGCCGTCGCCATAAAAGGTCGTACCAAAATTACGGACCTGCGTTGCACGGTAGCGTTTCTTAGTCGTCATATCGGTGATATAAATCTTAGGCGTTCCTGTAATTTTCTTCGTTGTGGAGAAAGACCAGGGCGTCTTTTTACCGACTAATTCATATGGAAAGACGCGGCGAGCCGGATAAACCATCGTGTCTACAACAGGATCACGCAAAATGTCGTCCGCAAACCAGCCGTTTTGCACAGAGTAGAGCACATTGTTGCTGACACCATCACCATAAGCGGCGCCGATGCCCATCCGGGTTGCGCGAGCTGACAAAATCAAGGCCCGATGGCCGATGTTACCCTTACCAGCGATGTTGTTGTCTTCGCGAATCAGGTCCGTGACAATATCACCCGCTGTAGCGCCGTTATTGGATTCTAAAAAGTTAACATTACCCAAAGTGGAATTTTCGGCGATATTCCAATCAGTTTCATTGAAATAAAATGGCCGAGTGTAACCTAGTAAACCGTGGACGTTTAAGTCTTTTTTAGCATTAACTGCGGCTAAGGCAGCAGCACCGATTTGGGCATGTGAATTATCATCGGCATGATTCAATTCGATAGGCAAGCCTGCCAGTGAACGGTAGTAATTGACGTAGCTCATAGTATCAAGGATGTAGGACGGATTGAGAACTCCAGCTGAAAAAGGCAGGCCAAAGTTTGGCTGCTGTGCATAAATATTTTGCTTACTATACTTAACCTTGCTTAAGGCATGATACCGTTTTTGAAATTGACGTACTTGTTTGGCCTCAGTCTTGGAGTATTTTGCGGCATGAGTGGTCGTCGTGTTGATGCCAAAAGCGGTAATAATCGCAGTCGCAGCGACCAGCAATTTGTGTTTGATCTTCATTTTTCTTAATTCCCAGTCTAGCTAGACCAAATATTGTTTGTAGCGTCCTTGGTCGTCGGGCGCAATGTTAGCCTGAATGTGCACGCCGTCGTCTTCGTAGTCTTCGCTTAAGACTTGGGCATTTTCGTGTAAGTAGGCCAGTTCCTTACCAGCAGAAAGCGGCAAGAGTAAGCGAAATTCTTCGTAGTTAGAGAAGACACGCTTCGTGATCAAATCAGCCAGCATCTTGATCGATTTTGGATCGATTGCGGAATAAAGAATGTCGCTGCCTTCAATCTGGGGGTAGTTACGATCAGTCTTATCGGCTTTGTTGTAGGCGGTGATCATTGGAATCCCCTTAACGCCAATTTCATCCAAAACGTTTTGCGTGGTGCGGATCATCTGAACCATGTTCGGGTCGGAAGCGTCAACTACGTTGATTAAAAGATCGGCATCCTTGGTTTCTTGCAAAGTTGCCTTGAATGATTCAACTAGGTTGTGAGGCAGTTTTGAGATAAAACCAACGGTGTCGGACAGAATAAAGCTGAAGTTATCCTTTAGGTCAATGCGTCGCACGCTAGTGTCAAGCGTTGCAAACAGCATGTTCTTCACGAAGACTTGCTTGTCGGCACCTTCTTTGGAGAATTCCTTGAGCAAGCCATTCATCGTGGTTGACTTGCCGGCGTTGGTGTAGCCAACAAGGGCGACTTTAGGGATGCGACTTTGGTTGCGGCGAGCTGATTTGATCTCTTCTTGACTAGCCACAGCCTTGAGTTCCTTCTTGATGGCAGAAATTTGCTTGCCGATGGTCCGGCGGTTTAATTCCAGCTTACTTTCACCGGCACCACGGTTGGAATAGCCACCACCACGCTGCTGGTCTAGGTTGTTTTCGGAGGGATGCAAGCGTGGCAATTCATATTGCAATCTGGCGAGTTGCACCTGCAGTTTGGCCTGCTTAGTGCGAGCACGACTGGCAAAAATTTCCAAAATTAATTCAGTTCTGTCGATGACCCGCATCTTGGTTAACTTCTCAAGGTTACGGATTTGCACCGGCGTTAATTCATCGTTTAAAACTAAGACTTTAGCCTTGAGACCATGAGCCATCGCCTTGATTTCGTTGATCTTGCCCAAACCGAAATAGGTTCCGGCAACGATTGATTCAGCGTTCTGATAGCTTTGCCCCACGACTTCCATGTTGTTGGCTTCAGTTAAGTTAGCCAGCTCTGTCATGTAGTAGTCGAAGTTGGGGTCGTTCAAGTTGACGCCTGCGATATAAGCTTTTATTTTTTTAGGTTGATTATCGATCATGAGTCCACCTCGTTATCTAGTTTGTATATCTATATTGTATTACAGTTGCTTATAATAAGGAAAAAAGGTGAATGAGTGAGTATTCAAGAACGTGTCGTTTTCTATTGTGAGCTCTGCAAATGTGTAGCTAAAATATTTTAATGAAAAACGCCCGAAAATCCCCGTATTTTAATGCGGGGATGGATAGGGCCAAGCTGACCTAGCAGTCAGCTTTTTTTATTCTAAAAATAGAGACATACGTTCGACTTCCCTGTAAAATATAAATATCTAATCTA
>NZ_PCZF01000067.1:0-5868 GCF_002554115.1 Lactobacillus sp. UMNPBX4 | reverse complement strand
AGCCCTATCCATCCCCGCATTAAAATACGGGGATTTTCGGGCGTTTTTCATTAAAAATACTTCTACCTACAAAAATATTCTTTCTTTAAGTAAAAATCCTCAGCAAATTGCCAACGAAATTACAGCAATCGATATTTTACATCGACAAAATAGCAAAAGAATAAAAGAAATTCTAAGCCACGATATCTCTAAAGAAATAATTGATTATTTTAATGACAGTATTTTTGAATCTACGGTCAATAAAGGAACGGATTTTTTCGATCCTAATGGTAAAGGAAAATTTAGAGTTTTTTCTATTTATGCAATTAACCCAGATAATTTAAATGATAATACACAAAACTTAATAGTAATTTTGATAGATCCATATCATTTAGTCTGTCCTGTTGCTAATAGACAAAAAAATTTTAACAAAGATAAAAATCGACACTATACTTTCGAAAAATATAAAGAATGTAGACACTCGCTAAGCGACCTATTCAAAGAGAAATTTGATAATTCCGATTCAGTTCGCTACATTCACTTAAACGCCTTTGCCTCAAAATAAGCTCATGATTACTCAAAATCATGGGCTTTTTCTTTTGCATCCCTTACGCTTAACATCCTCTATCTTCAGACCCGGATTACACGCGGCGGAATAAACCCACCCAATCCACCCCTAGCATATAAGAGGAAAAATCACTCCACTAAAATCAAATTTAAGGATCACGTACACAATATACGTGCTTCAGGCATGACGCCTGTACGCATGCTGATCCTTCAGCAAGACTACTACCTCGCGAGAGTTATAAACTCGTGGATCTTGCTTTGAAGAATTTTGTACATTATAGGCTCCTATCACATGCTGAACCTATGGCCTATTACATTTTTTATATTTCAAGGAGGAAAAGACCACATGAAGAAAAATTTAAGAATTGTTAGCGTTGCTGCTGCTTTGCTTGCTGTCGCTCCAGTTGCTGCTTCTGCTGTAAGCACCGTTAACGCTGCTAGTGTTACTTCCGCTACTCAATTAGGTAAGGTACCTACTTTAGCTAATGGTGATGCTGTAAATGTTAAGCCAAATATTTCATTAAACACAGTACATGGTTCAATTAAGGCAGCTATTTCTGTATCATTTGACGCTACTTTTAACGGTACTACTGCTACCTCAAACTTTAAGCCTGGATACTCAAACATCCAACTTTTCCACGGTAGCAAGGAAATTACTAATTTACAAGATGTTCATTACCTTACTGCAGGTTCAACTTACCATGTTGGTTTAAACTTTGGTTCACAAAACGCAAACAAGGAAATCACTTTAACTATGCCTGAAGGCGATTTCTTCCAACTTGCATCAAACACAATACTGTTACAAACTCAAGAACTATTAAGCTTGACCAAAACGGTACTGTAACCTTGAACCAAGTTGCTATCAACGTAACTGCTAAGGACTTTGCTAACCCAGCTGTTATTGCTTGGTACGACAGAGAAACTAACGTTAACGTAACTAGCGGTAACATTACTTTAGATGCTGTCTCAGATGCTAGTAAGATGAACGTTGCTCAATTTGTAGCTGCTGCAGAAAACAAGTATGTTGCACGCAACAATGCAGGTGACAAGTACAACAGTCAATCAAGTACTATTTCATACAGCAACAACATCAAAGAAGCTTTAAAGGCTATGAACATTGATGTTGATGCTAATGGTTGGTTTGTTGCTCCTAAGTCATTTACTTTTGAAATGACTGCTTCAGCAAACAACAATGATGCTTCAGCTAAGTTACCAATTACTGTTACTGTTCCAAACGGTAAGGACGTAACTCCAGCTACTGTTCCAAGTCAAAGCAAGACTATTATGCACAACGCATACTCCTACGACAAGGACGCTAAGCGTGTTGGTACTGACAAGGTTACCCGTTACAACACTGTAACTGTTGCTATGAACACCACTAAGCTTGCTAACGGTATTTCATACTACGAAGTTATCGAAAACGGCAAGGCAACTGGCAAGTACATCAACGCTGACAACATCGACGGTACTAAGCGTACTTTGAAGCACAACGCATACGTTTACAAGACTTCAAAGAAGCGTGCTAACAAGGTTGTTCTTAAGAAGGGTACTGAAGTAACTACTTACGGTGGTGCTTACACCTTCAAGAACGGCAAGAAGTACTACAAGATCGGTGCTGACACCAAGAAGACTTACGTTAAGGTTGCTAACTTTGAATAAAAATTAGCCAACATTGACTAAGCGAGAAAACGAGGCATTGCCTCGTTTTTTCTTTTGTACTAAAAAGCTCATGATCTCAATAATCATGGGCTTTTTATACGTTTTCTATAATTCATAACTAATAAATAACATAAACCTTATATTTATGCATATTAATATAAACATGTGAGACCGTAAAATAGTTTGTGTAAGGATGAATTATTCCTTAATTTAATTTCCTAAAACATTAGAAAAAGGAGTTCCTTACGGTTTTAGAAAAGCATGGGAAAATCGCAAGTTAGTTGGTGGAGTACTAAAGGCCGCACATGTCCGTCCCGATTACCACTTGTATGATGATCTATTTCAAGAAGGTCTGATTGTTTACGCCGAAATGCTCGAAGAATTAGCTACCGACAAGGCTCGCACAGAAATTGATAAGTTAAGTTTCAAGAAGGTTCTCTGGCAGACATTGAATAGACTGAAGCGCGAACAGCGTGTATGTGAACGTAACACAGATATGAATGAAGCTTACGATCTTGGCGAAGAAGCCGATTGGAACAACTTAGTTGTCTTGAAGCAGGAAGTTAACAAGTTGAGTAAGATGGAGCAAGTTATTTTCTATGATCATTTATTTCTAACAAGAAGATCACAGAATTAGCCGCAGAATACGGCATCTCACGCGGAACCCTCACCCATCTCAAACATGATTTGCTGATGAAGTTGCGGAAGATGTTGGCGAAATAATTTATTTTGCCAGGAAAAAATGCCCCTTTCTTGCGTATTAAATAGTGGGAACTATTTTACTGATGTACAAGCTATTATGAGGTAAATTATGGGAAAAAGAATAACTTGATATCCTGGCATTACGCAAGATCTGGTATTTGGCCATGTGATGAGCAAGAAAAAAATTGCCTAGAGCTGCTCCGCCGTGCTTATCCTGAGTTGAATTTGCAGAAGATTAATGTAATCACTCAATATGACGGCAACATTGGTCTTGAGAGCAAAAACTTTCGCTTAGATGTCTGGGCACAAGATAACAAAGGTCGTATCTATGACATCGAAATGCAGACGACTAATAAGCATGATTTAGAAGAACGCATGCAGTATTACGCTGCGGGGTTGAACAACTTCACTTTGAAATCGGGCCCACCTTACACTAAGCTTAAATCTACTTACGTTGTGTTTTTCTGTACGTATGATCCATTCGATCAGGGTGAAAGTATGTATGAATTCAATTTCTTTGATCGCAAAACCAAGACTATAGAATTTAACGTAGGCATGCATATCAAAGTTTTCAACTCTAAGGGCAAGAACCGCGATCTTAACCAAAAGATGTTGGATTTCTTGGATTATATGAATGGCGTAATTAACCATGCTCAAGGCTATATTGCCGACTTGCAAAAGGATATCAATCATTATGTTAATAGTGGAAAGTGGGTCGATGACATGGATAAGTTGGCTTATGAAATGAATCAGGTTGCGATGAAGGCTGCAGAAAAGGCTACTAAAAAGAAAGCTATAGAAGATGCAATTACGTTAATTCAAGCATTAAAGCAAGTTGATCTTTCTTCTGAAGTGATTTTTGAAAAAGTATTGCAAGATTACAGTAACGATTTATCTAGCGATGAGATTAAGAAGCTAGTAGAAGAAAATTATTAAGTAAAAATTGTAATTAAGTAAAATAGTTTCTTGGAAGCTGGCATGCATGAAGCGTGTCGGCTTTTTTATGCAAAAGAAAAAACGAGGCAAATGCCTCGTTTTCCCTTTATTTAGTTAGCGTGTACTAGCTATCTTGTTGACCAAGAATATTAGTCAAAGTTTGCAACCTTAACGTAAGTCTTCTTAGTGTCGTTACCGATCTTGTAGTACTTCTTGCCGTTCTTGAATGTGTATGAACCACCGTAAGTAGTTACAGTTTCACCCTTCTTAAGAACAACCTTGTTAGCACGCTTCTTTGATGAACGGTATACGTATGCGTTGTGCTTCAAAGTACGCTTAGTACCGTCAATGTTGTCAGCGTTGATGAACTTGCCTGAAAGCTTGCCGTTTTCAACTACTTCGTAGTATTCGATACCGTTTGAGAACTTAGTCTTGTTCATTGAAACAGTTACAGTGTTGTAACGAGTTACCTTGTCAGTACCAACACGCTTAGCGTCCTTGTCGTAGAAGTATGCGTTGTGCATAACAGTCTTGCTTTGACTTGGAACAGTAGCTGGAGTTACATCCTTACCGTTTGGAACTGAAACAGTTACAGGTAAAGTCTTTGAAGCATCGTTGTTGTTAGCAGTTGCAGTCATGTTGAAAGTAAATGACTTAGGTGCAACGAACCAATTATCCTTAACTTCAACACCAGCAGCCTTTAAAGCTTCAACAAGGTTGTCAGTGTACTTGATGTCACTTGCTTCCTTGTTTGCTAAAGTACCAAAGTTAGTTGCATAGTACTTACCACGAACAGCTGCAATAACTTGAGCAACGTTCATCTTACCAGCATCTGAGCCAGCGTAAAGTTCAACGTTACCTGAGTTAACAACTGCATTAGTAGTAGCGTTAAGCCAGTTAACAACAGCTGGGTTTGAGAAGTCCTTAGCAGTTACTGCAAAGGTAACTGAATCCAAGTTAACTACACCATTCTTGTCAAGGTGAACCTTCAAATTACCGTTTGTGTCAGTTTTTTCTGATTTACCGTTAACAGTTGCAGTTGCTGAAGCATCACCAGGGAAGCTTAAAGTAACATCCTTGTTTGCATTCTTAGTACCGAAGTTCAAACCAACATCAGTTAAAGTTACAGTGAACTTTTCACCAGCAACGGCTTGACTAACTTTTTTATTAAATTCGTCAGGCTCAACTTTATTACCTTTGCTGTCCTTAAGTGTAACTGTTGAAGCATCTGGTTTAAAGTTTGAGGTAGCAGTAGTGCCGTTAACAGTAACTTCAAATGAAGCTGAAATAGTAGCAGCAACACTGTTACCTACAGCAGTGTTCAAAGTGATGTTTGGCTTAACATTAACAGTTGAGCCATTTGCAAATGCAGGAACCTTACCAAGTTGGGTAACTGATTGAACGGAATCTGCATTAACAGTGCTTACAGTAGAAGCAGCGACAGGAGCAACAGCTAATAAAGCAGCAGCAGCAACGCTAACAATTCTTAAATTTTTCTTCATGTGGTCTTTTCCTCCTTGAAATATAAAAAATGTAATAGGCCATAGGTTCAGCATGTGATAGGAGCCTATAATGTACAAAATTCTTCAAAGCAAGATCCACGAGTTTATAACTCTCGCGAGGTAGTAGTCTTGCTGAAGGATCAGCATGCGTACAGGCGTCATGCCTGAAGCACGTCCTATTACTTACCACGATTCATATTGTACTAACCTGAGCAAAAAATAGCAAGTTAAATTAATTGAAAATTCCTTTTTGTAATATTTGCCCACTTTCTTACCCCGCCGCGCATTTTCGCCCCCTCAACTTTTCAATTAATTCAATCGTAGTCATAACAAGAAAAGGCGGACTTCCGTCCGCCTTTAATTTTTTATTCATTTTTTAAAATTTTACAAACATATAACAAAATCATCTGAAAAAAGTAATATTTCTATACGATTTCTTTAAAACATTTTTTTGTGTAGTTATCTTATTTTCGCCGATTGTAAAATTAAATTGAACACTTGATAAAAAATAAAAAGTCCATTC
>NZ_PCZF01000066.1:0-6421 GCF_002554115.1 Lactobacillus sp. UMNPBX4 | reverse complement strand
ATCAGTGCTTTAAAAGTCTAATATTAATTGTCAATGTCTTAACTTAATGACATTGGCAAAAAACTAGAACTGTTTATTTTCTATTCAAATTAATTAATTGGATGTTTTTGAGTTAATTCTTTAACTTCTTGTTTAACGTGTTCAATTGTTGTTTCATCTTCTGGATTAGACAAAATTTCAATAATTAATCCAGCTGTCTTTTTAGCGTCTTCCTCATCAAAACCGCGGCTAGTAATTGCTGGTGTACCAATTCTTAAACCACTAGTTACAAAAGGACTGCGCTGATCACCAGGGATTGATTCTTTATTGGTTGTAATATGAACTGAATCAAGCAAGTTTTGTGCATCTTTACCCGTTAACCCAGTATCTGTAATATCAATAATCATTAAGTGATTATCAGTACCACCAGAAACTACACGAATATTGTCAGACTTAGCAAAAGTTTCTGCCATTATCTTAGCGTTTTTGATTACTTGTTTAATATAATCGGTAAATTGTGGCTGTAAGTCTTCATAAAAAGCTTGCGCTTTTCCGGCAATTACGTGTTCTAAAGGACCACCTTGAATACCTGGAAACAAAGCTGAATTAATCTTTTTACCAATTTCTAAACTATTAGATAAAATCATGCCGCCGCGAGGACCACGCAAGGTCTTATGCGTAGTAGTCGTCACTACATCAGCTACTGGAATAGGACTAGGATGTTGGCCAGTTGCTACCAAACCAGCAATATGGGCCATATCAACCATTAAATAGGCGCCAACCTCATCGGCAATTTCACGGAATTTTTGCCAATCAATAATTCGGCTGTATGCAGAAGCACCAGCAACGATCAATTGGGGATGAACATCTAAGGCGATCTGACGAATAGCATCAAAATCAAGCTCTTCAGTTTCAACATTTAAGCCGTAACTATAAGATCTATATTCTTTACCACTGAAGTTTACTTTGGCACCGTGAGTTAAATGACCGCCAGCATCCATGCCCATGCCAAGGATTACATCGCCTGGCTTCAGCAAAGCTTGATAAACAGCCATATTTGCTTGTGAACCAGAGTGGGGTTGAACATTAGCAAATTTAGCATTGAATAATTTTTTAGCATAATCAATAGCAAGTTGTTCAACTTGATCAATGTATTGACAACCGCCATAATAGCGTCGACCAGGATAGCCCTCGGCATATTTGTTAGTTAAAACTGAACCTTGAGCTTCACGAACTGCATCAGAAACAATATTTTCAGAAGCAATTAATTCAATCGTGTTTTGTTGGCGCTCTTCTTCGTGATGAATAGCATTCCACAATGCGGGTGACTTTTCTGCATATTTCAATGAAAAGACTTCCTTTCTGACTTGTACTAAATAGTTTTCTTTACTGAAAAGTATACTATTTAGCGATTAAATGCGCACGACTACTGCGCGGAAATTCTTTTTTGAAAGCAGCTAAAACAGCATGACGGCAAGTAGCGGTATCAGCTAATTCATATTCCTCAGTAAAATGCAGATAGCCAGCTTCAATTAAAAATAAATAAATTTTATTTTCTATACAAAAACAGAAATCAATACTCTTGCAATATTTATTATTTTTTCTAAAATAAAAGCCGCTTGCAAGATAAATTGCAAGCGACTCATATTATGGGACATCATGCTTAGCTTTTCCGAAGCTAAGCATGTTTTTGTATACAATTAATTACTTTAAAATAACTATTCTATAACCTCGTCCTACTTAAGCGTAACACCTTTTCTCCCGGCTTTAAACGATTTTAGTATAAGTTAGTGATTACTTAATAGTCTTCAGCCGTAAAAAGGGGAATACCTTTTATTATGCTGGCGTATAGAAAATAACAACCAAACACTACATCCTTTCGTCTAATTTCCTAAAAAAATAGCAACTTTTATACCATTAAATTAAAAATATAGTTAAAATACTGGTATAATAGCGTTTCAGAATAATTAATGTAGAGGTGAGATTTCTGACCATGAAAAGTGCAAATTACACTAGAAAACATCACATGTATTTAATGAATCACAAAAATGGTGACGTTATCGAAGTAAGAATGGACAAGAAAAATAAGACATTCAAGAAAATACGACTTTATCGTCAAGATGGTTTGGGCAACTACTATCTAGATCCGCATGGGGAGTTTAAGGATCAGAAAAGTCCAGCAACCAAAGAGAATATCGTAGAAGCCGGAAAAAAGGTCAGCGATCATATCTCTAGTGCTGAGAACTGGCACCATAAAGTTAGACCTATTTTCAACGCTGAACACAAAATCGTCGATTTCGAACCAAGATTGCATTTGGAACACCACACCAAGATTCAAAATGCTAAAAGATATTTGCGTCACTTGGAAAGACGACACGCAGACTTTATTTTCCGTAAAAATAGCAAAACGCCTTTGTTAATCCCATGGAATTACATCAAGGATATGATCTATGAAGATCGCAATAAAGAAATGGTTCTAGCCCATAAGGTGCACAAGTTAAGAAAATAAATTAGATTAATAAGATGCTACCAATCATAATGGATGGTAGCATCTTATTTTTATCATAGGAGAAAAAACATGCAAACAGTTTCTTACTATAATTCACCTATTGGCAAAATATTGCTCGCTAGTAATGAACAAGGACTTATTGGTTTATGGCTAGATACTGATCGCTACTACGGTGACAATCTTGATAAAGAATATTCAGAAGGAGGAAATAAATATTTAGCTTCTGCTGATATCTATTTTCAAGGCAAAGAACCAGATTTTACTCCTCAATTACATTTGATCGGTACTGATTTTCAAAAAAGAGTCTGGCAAGCATTACTAAAAATTCCTTACGGGATGACAACTACTTATAAAGACATTGCCGTACAGGCTGCAAAAGATAAGGACCACTTACCTATTCGAGCAGCCGGTGGTGCTATTGGTAGAAATCATATTTGCATTATCATACCTTGCCACCGCGTTGTTGGTGCTAATCACAATTTAACTGGTTATGGCGGTGGAATTGATAAGAAAATTCAGTTGCTTAAACTTGAAGGCGTTAATATTAATCAGTTTAAAGAACCTTAGATACAAGAAAAGCCCGCATATCGCAAGCTTTTTTACTTGTTCGTCTTCTTTTGCAAACAAAATTTCTGTACAATTATTTTCGCAGAAAGTTTTATGAGCGGCGGTTGTTTTTCCTCCCGGAGGTGAGGCCTATGGTCAATATACTGCAGAAAGGGTTCAACCATGTCGGTTTACGAGAGTATTTCTTTGATGCTTTTGTTCGGTACGTTTGTGTTAGCTCTGCTAACTTACATCGACCATCATCACGACAAAAAATAAAAACGCCGCTCAATGTAATAACTTTGGCGAGTTATAGGGCGACGTTTTCAACGTTTTTATAATATCGACCACCGCTCTTAAAGCGGGCTGCAAAGGAGGTCTTTGGATCTCCTTTTTCTTTATCTAAATTATAGCATATTTTTTAAATTAAAAGCCTGCAAAATTAATTGCGAGCTTTCTATTAATGCTTAGTTTTCCCAGTCATAAACCACAACTTTACCGGTCATATGACCACTTTCTACTAATTTATGAGCCTTTCGTAAATTTATTGCATTTAAGGGTTCTAATGACTTAGTCATAGTGCATTTAAGTTTGCCATTATCTAACATCTGGGCAATTTTGTTTAAAATATCATGCTGACTAATCATATCTTCAGTTTGATAATAGGATTTAGTATACATCCATTCCCACGAAAAGTGTGCTTTCTTTTTGGTAAGCAACCTTAAATTTATTGGACGATGATTTTCAGTAATTGAAACAATGTGTCCCTCTGGTTTAATTAACTCACACATTTCTTTCCAATGACCATCTAAATCCTTTAATTCTAGGATGTAATCAACATACTTATATCCTAATTTCTTTACTTGTTTTACCAAGTCTTCACGATGGTTCACAACATAATCTGTGCCGTGATCTTGTGTCCATTTAATACTATCTGGACGGGATGCAGTTGCAATTACTGTTAATCCTGCTAAATGTGCCAATTGTGTAGCTACTGATCCTACTCCCCCAGCACCATTAATAATCAAGATCGTTTTACTCTGATTATTCTCTTGATTCCAAGTTAAACCCATTTGTTCAAATAAGGCTTCATAAGCTGTAAGTGAGGTTAAAGGCATTGCAGCCGCTTCATTATCTTTTAAAGTCTTTGGAGCATGACCAACTATTCTTTCATCAACTAGTTGGTACTCACTATCACTGCCTGATCTAATAAATGAACCTGCATAAAATACCCTGTCACCTTGTTTGAAGAGACTAACTTTCGACCCTACTTCTTCTACTACACCACATGCATCCCAACCGATCACTTTAGGCGTTTTTAAGACCATATGTCCACTTTTTCTAACTCCAACATCTACTGGGTTAACTGAAACTGCATTAACTTTTACTAACAAGTCATGACCCTTAGCAGTAGGTTTTTCCATATCAAAATCAATCAAACTTTCAGGATCATCAATCTTCAAGTGTTTTTTGAATCCAATTGCTTTCATTTTTATCTTCCTTCCTTATTTACTAATTAATTGTAAGTAAGCCATAGATAAAAACAAGAAGTGAATTTTTCCTTACTAAGTAACAAATTTTTCCCTAGCTTGATTAAATTTAAAGATTTAGAATTGAATTATTATATCGAGGTGAAAGAATGCCACGTCATATTTATAACTGCTCTGAAGGCTGTCCTGTTGAAAGTACACTTCAAATTATTTCAGGTAAATGGAAAAGTGTTATTATCTATCATTTAATCAAGAAAAAACACTGTCGTTTTAATGAATTGCAGAAATTGATGCCTAATTGTTCCAGACGAATGTTGTCACTTCAATTAAAAGAGCTAAAAAGTGATCAAATTATTGATAAAACTATTTTTCCAACAGTACCACCTAAAACAAGTTATCAATTAACTGCATTAGGTGAGACCCTTACCCCATTAATTTTAGAAATGGAAAAATGGGGCGACAAATATAATCAATTGCATGAATAAGAGCCCGCAAACTAATTGCGAGCTTTTTTATCTTGTTCGTCTTCTTTTGCAAACAAAATTTCTGTACAATTATTTTCGCAGAAAGTTTTATGAGCGGCGGTTGTTTTTCCTCCCGGAGGTGAGGCCTATGGTCAATATACTGCAGAAAGGGTTCAACCATGTCGGTTTACGAGAGTATTTCTTTGATGCTTTTGTTCGGTACGTTTGTGTTAGCTCTGCTAACTTACATCGACCATCATCACGACAAAAAATAAAAACGCCGCTCAATGTAATAACTTTGGAAGAGTTATTGAGTAGCGTTCACCGCAAAAAATAATCTTAACCGCCGCTCTTAAAGCGGGCTGCAAAGGAGGTCTTTGTATCTCCTTTTTCTTTACTTAAATTATAGCATATTTTCCAAAATGAAAACCCGCAAAATTAATTGCGAGCTTTTTCGACATCAATGACCACGGTGTTTTTCTCGACGTTTGACTTGTTTTTGTAAGAAACGTCTTTCTTGTTCTTCACGTTTCCTATCCTTCTTTACCTTTTTCTTGGCTATCTTTGACTGCTCAAATTGTTTTTTTCAAAGCTTGTTGTGCTTTGGTACCAATAGCTTTCTTTTGCGTGGCCTTATGAGCCAATCTTTGTGCTCTCTTAGGATTAACATGATAAACTTTTTCTTTTTCCGCTGTAGTTTGATAAAAATGCAGTTTCGAATAATAAAAGTTTACTAGCGTAAGTATCTCTGGCATATGTGGCAATGAATCTCCGTGAAGTAAATGACAAGGCAGGTTTAGGTAGAAACTCCATTTACAATTGGAAGAATCAAAGACCAGGAATTGATGCACTTAATGCAGTTGCAGATGTACTACACACATCAGCCGATTATTTAAGTGGCAAGACAGATAATCCTAGTCCATCGACTAAAGGTGATGAAACTGGTGGTATTTCTATCGATGGTGAAGTACCATATTTCTATCATGGCTACACTATTCCAGAAGACTACCTGAACATAGTTCGTCAACTTATGGAACGTGATATCAAAAAAGGACTTATTAAACGACATGACAACAGCAGATCAGAATAAACAAGAACTCATAGACTGGTTATTTGCCTACGCAAAAAAGCCTCAAATTGGCTATCTAAAGCCAAATGATGCTTTAATTGCTTTTTTCTCCAATGTCAATAGCTTAACTTAATGACATTGGAAGTCTAATTCTAGGTCATTTTTCTTTAAAGAAAGCAGTAAATGATTACGAGCTGGCTTAGACTTTTTAGCTTTTGGCTCACGAGCAAGAGGGACGATTAGCTTTTTTTCTGACATATGAATAACCTCCAAAATATTGATAAATTAATCATAATTGAAATCTAAAACGTAAGCGTCAGATAACCGAGTATCTTTCTTAGTCCTCTTTTTTCAGCTATTCTAA
>NZ_PCZF01000065.1:0-6760 GCF_002554115.1 Lactobacillus sp. UMNPBX4 | reverse complement strand
CCTGGTGCAATTCGCTACCAAGAAAAATATTGGCATATCATACACCAGATGAAATTTTTGAAAGAGAATTGGATCATATCTATCAAGCAGCTTAAGTGTTCAATTTATTATTGCAATTTACGCAAAAAATTATTTTAATAGATCCGGCAATGGCGGATCATGGCAAAATGTATCGTGGCTTAAGCCAGCAGTATATTGAAAAAATGCGGCAATTGGTTACTAAGGCTACAATTTTAACGCCAAATATGACTGAAGCTGCATTTTTATTAGGAAAAAAAGCAGAAGAGAATTCCATTCAAACGGCTACAAGTTTAGCGCAAGAATTATCGACTAAATTTGATATTCCTAATGTAATTATCACTGGAATAGATTTGTCAGATGAAAAAATCGGAGAAGTGGGCATTACTGAAGGAAAAGAATGGTCACTAACCCAGAGAAGATTGCCAGGAAGCTTCTTTGGTACCGGCGACATTTTTACAAGTGTCTTTTTAGCGGCATTTATGCATCAATATAGTTTAAAAGAAAGTTGCTCTATTGCGGCTGATTTTGTGGAACGAGCTATTTTGAATACTACTAAGCAGGATCCGCGTTTAGGGCCGAATTATGCGGCAGGATTAAGTTGGCTATTAGAAAAGGTGGGGAATAGAAAATAATGAAAACAGATAAAAATTCTTTACAAGCATTGATTTTTACCGGATTATTTGCAGCAATTATTTATATTGGTATCTGGGTCTTACGAATTCCTGTACCTGCTATGGTAGGTCGACCATTTATTCATTTTGGCAATACTTTGACGGCAGTAGCTATTCTTTATTTGGGTTATCGCAATGGGATGATTGCCGGAATTATTGGTTTAGGTGGTTTTGATTTATTAAATGGTTATGCTGCTACATCATGGCTCACTATGCTTGAAGTTGTTGTGGTTGCGACAGTTTTGAGCTTAATTTTTAAAGGGATGAATTATCAAGATAGTAAGAAGAATATTATCATTTTAGGTATTGTTGCCGGTGTGACTAAAATTTTTACTACATATTGCGTTTCAATTGTTGAAGCATTAATGGTAGGAACGAGCTTGCAAGTAGCATATATTGGTGCATTTGTAAGTTTGCCTGCAACCGTAATTAACTCAATTTCAACTGCAATTTGTACGCCAATATTATATTTTGCATTGAAGGATGCGACGAGAGTTATCATGAAAAAAGCCAAATAAAAACATAAGATTTTACACATGTGTTCTTGGGTGCTATATTTAAACTATTAGCTTACTTATGGGAATAAAGGTAGAATAGTATGAACGAGGATCTAAAAAGAAAAAATAAACGAAGCAATCTAATCATATTAATAATTGGTATTTTAGTTGTGGTCGGCATTATTGCAGGTTTTGGTATTCACAATCATCGTGTAGCCAGTCAAGCTGCAGCGGAGAAGTATGCACGAACACACTTTAATCCAAATGTTAAAATCGATGGTGTGAAGGTTGGCAAATTAACTGTTGCTAAGGCAACTGCCAAAGTAAATAAAAAAGCTAAAAATCATGTGCAATTAAGAAATGAAAAATTGGTTTATAGCTATAATACGACCGCACCGACAATCGATGAGGCAGAAACTGAAGCACTGTTTAAAAAGCAACAAACTAAGACGCCTTCAGATCAAGCCTATAATTTTACTACTAAAAATTTAGCTACTGCTAAGAAGAAGTTGAATGCGTTAAAGAAGGCTGAATTGACTTACAAAATTAATGGCAAGAGTTATCAGTTAAAGGCCAAGGATCTTTTAAATGATGTTAGCTACCGAGATGGCAAATATCAATTTGGCGATACATCTAAATTAACTGAAAAGTTAAACCAAATTGATAAAGAAGTTTCCACTTTGCATAAAAGCTATAAGTTTACGGTTCCTACTGGTAATAAGGTTAAGGGTAAGACAATTACCGTTAAAAATAAGACTTGGGGCTGGGGTGTTTATGTTAAAAAGGCTCGTCGTTTGATCTTACAAGCTTTTGCAGATGGGAAAACCACTTTTGATGGTGCTGATGCAATTTATGGTTTAGGCTATAGTACTTACGCTCATGGTTACGGTAAGAGTAATCATGAAATCGGCAATACTTATGCAGTTGTTTCATTAAAGAAGCAAGAGGTTTGGCTTGTTAGAAAAGGTAAGTTAGCTGCACATTTGGATAATGTAGTTACTGGTACGATGGAAGGTAGCAAGGGTGATCAAACTCCACGTGGTGTTTGGTACATTCACTACAAGGAATCTCCAAGTATTTTGCGTGGTACCAATGACGATGGTTCAAGTTATGCTTCACCAGTTAAATACTGGATGCCATTTACTTTAAGTGGTTCTGGTTTCCATGATGCTAGTTGGAGAACCGATTGGAGTAAGAAGGCCTACTTAAGAGGTGGCTCACATGGCTGTGTCAATGTTAAGCCTAGCGAGATTAGAAAAGTTTGGAATAACATTTCTAAGAATGAACCAGTTATTATTTATGAATAATTGAGATAAAAATAAGACCTGCGGAATATCAAATTCTGCAGGTCTTTTATTGTTTTATTTCTTTAACTTATCTTTTAGATCTAGACTCTTTTTAAACATGAAGTAACCGATAATCCAGGTTAGAATATCACTTGCTGCTTGTGACCAAACGATACCATGATAGCCTAAAGTACTCTTCAAAATTTCTAACACAATGAAATAAATGATGCCCTGACGAGTAATTGCCATAACGAAGGCTCCCCAGGCATCCCCAATTGATTGGAAAACTGTAGTATAAACTAAAATAATTCCAACAAACGGGGTAGTAATAATCGTGGCAATTAACATGTAGCTACCAGCTGAAACAATTGATGCTTGATTCATAAATAGTGCAGTCACTGGTTTGGCAAAGATGATCAGTAAGCCACCAACGATAATTGCATATGCTACTAAAACTAGAGTATCAAAGCGTAAAATGTCTTTTAATCGTTGCCAGTTTTTAGCACCATAATTATAACCAATCAATGACTGTGCACCGAAGGCAAAACCAACAATAACTAAAATGACGATGCTATAAATTTTTTGAGTGATTCCCATAGCGGCAACTTTGTTAGCACCGTATGCGGCAAGAGACGAGTTAAGTAAAGCCATACCAAAACTTTGAGCAAAGTTGGTAATTGAACCCGGGATACCAATGGCAATCACGTCCTTAATATTTTGCCTAGAAATCTTCATAATTTTCGGATTTAAGCTAATGTAGAATAATAGCTAAAATAGTTCCTATCATTGTGCTGAGCATGGCCTCAAAAGCTAAGCCTTCAGTTCGAATTAGGTTTTGTGGAACTAAAGAAAAGATGATAAATACCAATCCCAGAGCGATAATCCGATAAAAATCAAAAGCATATGAATAAGTAGATGCTTTAACTCCTAGAAGGATCAAAATTGGTTTGGCAAAAACTAAAAGCAAAACTGTCAAAATGATACCAACAATTACAGACCCAAATAAACAAAAACTGCTGATTCTTTTGCTTAGATCATTGTGGTAATCATCCCTAGCACCACAGGGAAGGCTAATTTAAAATAGACTTTTTTTTATAGGTGCTTTTGCAAATAATTCATCCATAAGTTTTTCCTATTCTCATTCAAATAATTCTTGCCAATTCATTATATTCTTTTTTGAATCTACTTATGGTTGCGATTTGTGAAAAATACTTTAATTCAGAAAAGTAATCTATTATACTGAATACAATATGAAATTAAAATGAAAAGGCGGCGTGAGGTATGACTTTCTATGATTTGAATTACGAACAAAATAAATTTATTCATTATGCTAAGGAAAATACGCGTTCTTTCTTTGAGCATCATGACCAAATTCCATCTTCACCTGGTCAAGTTGTATTAGCTAAAGAGTTGGTACAAGAATTAAAAGATATGGGACTCGACGCATATTACAATGATAAAACAGCCTTTGCTATTGGAAAATTAGCTAAAAATACAATTGATGAGGTTACACCGATTGGCTTTTTTGCGCATGTTGATACTGCAGATTTTAATGCTGAAAATATTAAGCCCCAAGTTCATTCTGATTATGATGGAGAAAAGGTTTATTTAGACAAAGATGAAGGAATAGTTCTCGATCCTGCAGAATTTCCGGATTTGTTAAATTTAAAAGGCCAAACATTAATTACTTCAGATGGTCATACTTTATTGGGTGTTGATGACAAAGCTGGCATTGTTGGGGCACTCTCCATGCTACGCTATTTGGTAGAACATCCCGATGTTAAACATGGAGACGTATATATTGCCTTTGGCCCTGATGAAGAAATTGGCTGCGGCGGTAAATATTTTGATCCGCACGATTTTCCTGGCGTAGAATTTGCCTATACTTTAGATAATGGCCGCCCCGGTGATTTTTCTTATGATACCTTTAATGCTTCTGAAGCTACTATTCATATTAAAGGAACCGTTGTGCATCCCGGTGAAGCTTACGGCCTAATGGTCAATGCCACCACATTAATGAACGAATTTTTATCAGCATTACCGCAAGATGAAGTTCCAGAAAAATCACGCAATCATGAGGGCTTTTTCTTAGTTACTGATGCTACAAGCACGGTAGACCATGCGGATATTAGTATGATAATTCGTGATTTTGAATGGGATAAATTCATTGCAAAAGAGAATTTAATTAAAGAAATCGTTCAGAAGCTGAATGAAAAATATGGCAGCGATCGCTTTACTGTTAAGATTCGTCGTCAATATGAGAACATCTATAATGGATTAAAGGATAAGCCATATATCGTCAACTTAGCTTTAGATGCTTATCGCAAGTGTGGTCTGACACCACATGTTCAATCATTTAGAGGCGGTACTGATGGTAACTTTATTACGCCAAAAGGCATTCCGACTCCGAACTTATTCAATGGTGGTGGTAATTATCATGGCCGGTATGAATATGTAACCGTAGAACAAATAGATAAATTGGCAGAAGTGTTGACGATGATAATTACAGAGCACTTGCGTCAAAGTCGTGAGGGCAGAGATGAACGCCCACTTGAGAAATATTGGTAGATAAAATGCAAGATTATAAACTAGAAATTGATGTAGATAAACAAACGATTCAGGCAGTAACAATTCCTGATCCCCAAATGTTTCAACAAATTTGTTTTGTAGTAAAGAATAATCACTTAGAGGGGTGGAAGCCGGAAACTAAAGATATTGCACGGTTAGTTGACCAGGCAAATAAGCCAGATCAAAGTATTATTGATGAAATCAATGAGGCATTTTAATGGCAGAAGATTGGATTTCAGTGACTCTTTATCCTAATGGAACGATGAAGAATAAGTTGGGGATTAGGGATGCAGCAGAATTAGCAGACTTGGAATTTCAAATTTCAGCTGAGCGAGAATTATTGCTGTTAAAGGAAAAAATTAAAGTAGGCCAAATTGAAGACTTAAAGAAAATTCATAAGATAATGTTCTCACCTTTATATGAATGGGCGGGACATTACCGCAAGGGTGATTTTCGTAAAGGAAATACCGTCTTTTTCCCACGTGAACGCTTTGACTACGCCGAAGAGGATATTAACGAAGCTATTTCTAATTTACCGAAAAAAGGACCGTTGACTGCTGAAAATTATGCGAGTTTGATCGACAAGATTAATTTCTTTCATCCCTTTAGAGAAGGCAATGGTCGGAGCACGAGAACTTTTTTGCAACTACTTGCCTTAGAACATGGACAGGCAATTGATTATCCGCTAACAAACGAGGCAATGATCGTGGCAGAAAACGAAGCTGATATTGCCAAAATTGCATTGCTAATTAAAGTAAAGGCACTTGCTGAATAAAAGATTAAAACCATTTAACAAATCAACAATTTAGAACTACTATAACAGGTGGCTGGATGAGCATCCTTCCTCCTTTAGAAGTGAAATAAGCAATTAAAAAATTTCTTCATTCCATCATCTTGCTAAAGAGCGACAACTGTGTGCGTTTGCCGCTCTTTTTCTTATGAAAATACGTCGATACAAGTAAAAAATGTTATAGTGGACACGGAAGGAAGAATTTTCAGATGATTGATATATACAATGAGAGTTTAGCAAAATATGCAGATGGAGATCGTCATATCTTTACTGCGAAGTTTCTACGTCCTGACGATCATAAAGGGATCTTTACTGAGTTAACTGTCGATAATGAAGATAATGTAGTGGTTAAACAAATTGCCCTTCATATGACTAAGGCATTCAAAGACTTAAATCTAGAAGAGGGCGATGTAATTCAATTTGAAGGCATCGTGAAGAAGAATACGCGCGATGAATATACAGTTGAACGTCCTACAAGAGCTGAAAAAATCAGTAGTGCTGATAACAGTGATAGCAAAGTTCACGTTATGGGCAACGATTGGGATTGGTTTGAAAAGTAAAAAAATATCATATTTTTGATGAGAAGCATGTCAAGTTGGCATGCTTTTTTTGCATCTTGGGGTAATTTTTTGACCACTTGGCAAAATTGAGTTGAAAATTAAAAACAGGGGGGTAAAATTAAAAATAAATAAAAATATGATAGTTTCAATAATATGATGGATGTGAGTATGAATGAATATTAAGGGATTTTACGAGATACATAGGGGACGCTTTATCTTAGTCTTCGCCATGGTAACAATCGGCATGGCAATAGACGCTAGTACACAATATTTAATGACGCCAGCCTACAATAATTTGAAAAATTTGAATTTCGCCGATTGTAAAATCAAGTTGAACACTTTATAAAAATAAAAGTCCATCTGGACC
>NZ_PCZF01000064.1:0-7404 GCF_002554115.1 Lactobacillus sp. UMNPBX4 | reverse complement strand
AAAAAAGCTGACTGCTAGGTCAGCTTGGCCCTATCCATCCCCGCATTAAAATACGGGGATTTTCGGGCGTTTTTCATTAAAACTGGTCTGCTTTTACCACCTGTTTTATCAGTATATGCTACAAAAACATCCACAATATCGTTAGTCCTCATTCAGCCAATCCTCGATATCTTTCGTTGATTTAGCTTCTTTATGAGGTAATTTTGAAATAGTTTGTACCAAATCTCTTGTTGCTCTTTGTTCTGGCGTTTCTTTCAATTCAAAAGGAATACCTCCCGTTGCAACTACTTTCTTTAAAAAAACATTTATAGCAGTAGTAGTAGTGAGTCCAATATCTTTAAATATACCTTCAGCTTGTAAAGCTAAATTTGAATCTACGTTTGCTTGTATTTTTTTGTAAGATGCCATTGAAATCACAGCCTATCCATGTCTATTATACCATCTATTTGGATCTGTTGTAATCATATATACTACTGAGGTATCTTAAAGACTGTAGGAAGTAGTTAAATGATCCAATTTTTAGTAAGAATCAAATATTTCTGATAAAATATTATTAATCAATTTTAATTAAGGGAGAGAAAAATATGAGCTTAGACTATAAGAAATTAGCCGCTGCTAAGAAAGATGATATTTTACGCGATTTAGGCGAATTAATTGCCATTGATTCTTCTGAAGATTTAGATAATACTTCTACAGAATACCCTGTTGGTCCTGGCCCAGTTAAGGCAATGAAGAAGTTTTTATCATTTGCCGAAAGAGATGGCTTTCATATTAAGAACGTTGATAACTATGCTGGTCGCGTTGACTATGGTGATGGTGAAGAACGTCTTGGCATCATAGGTCACATGGATGTAGTTCCTGCAGGTGATGGTTGGAATACCGATCCATTCAAGATGCTGATTAAGGATGGAAAAATCATCGGTCGTGGTTCCGCAGATGATAAAGGTCCTGCCCTTGCCGCATACTACGGCATGCTTTTACTAAAAGAAGCTGGCTTTACTCCTAAGAAAAAGATCGACTTCATCGTTGGTACTAATGAGGAAACTAACTGGGTTGGTATTGATTACTACTTAAAGCACGAACCTACTCCAGATCAAGTATTCTCTCCTGATGCAGAGTACCCAATCATTAACGGTGAGCAAGGAATTTATACTTTGATACTTAACTTTAAAGATGATGATCAAACGGGCAATGCAAAACTTGAGAAGTTTACTGCCGGTATTGCTGAAAATGTTACTCCACAAAAGGCTTACGCTATTATTAGTGGAAGTGATTTAGCAAATATTAAGAAACAATTCACTAAGTTTTTAGTTGACAATGACTTAGAAGGTAAGTTTGAAATTAATGGCGATCAAGCTAAGATCGAACTTACTGGTCAAGGTGCTCATGCTTCTGCTCCTCAAGTTGGTCGCAATGCTGCCACTTTCTTAGGTAAGTTCCTCAATCAATTCGATTTCGCTGGACGCGACAAGAATTATCTTAACTTCTTAGCTGATGTTGAACATGAAGACTTTAAGGGTGAAAAGCTTGGCGTTGCTCATCATGATGATTTAATGGGTGATCTTTCAAGTGCACCAAGTATCTTTGAATATCAGGCTGATGGTGATGCTATCTTAAAGGATAATATCCGTTACCCACAGGGTACTGATCCAGACAAGATGGTTCAGCAAGTTGAAGAAAAATTTGGTGATATCCTAACTGCTTCATTCAACTCATTTGAAGAACCACACTACGTACCAGGTGATGATCCATTAGTTAAGACCTTACTCAAGGTTTATGAACATCAAACTGGTAAACCAGGCCACGAAGTTGTTATCGGTGGTGGTACTTATGGTCGTCTATTCAAGCATGGTGTAGCCTTCGGTGCTCAACCAGAAGATGCACCAATGGTTATGCACCAAGCTAACGAATACATGAAAGTTGATGACTTGATTGATTCAATTGCCATTTACGCCGAAGCAATTTATGAATTAACAAAAGAAGCTTAAAAACAAAAAGATGATCTTTTTCTCACAGGAAAATGACCATCTTTTTTGTTCTTTTATTCTATTGCTTTAGCTCATTACCAATTCGTTTACATAAGTTAAATTAGTCAACTTGCTATTATCTTGTAATGGGAAAATCTTGTCTGGGTTCAAAACAGAGTTTGGATCAAAGACCTTTTTAATCTTTCTTAATAAGTTAGTATAGTCTTCACCATAGTACCATTCGAACCAATCTTTTCTAACATAACCAATACCATGTTCACCAGACATGTACCATCAAGGGCTTTAGCAGTCTTGTAAAGTTCTGTAATTACCTTATCGCTCTTTTCTTTGTGTTCCTCATCACTCATATTGTCTGAACAGAGATAGATGTGCAAATTACCGTCACCAGCATGACCAAAGTTAGGAATTCTCATACCTATTTCTTTTTCAAGCTCATCTACTCGATCCAAAACATCAGGAATATGATTGATTGGTACATAAATATCTACCTCATCCATCTTAGGCGTTGATTTTTGAATAGCTAACAACAAATCTTCACGACACTTCCAAACGGTCTTTGCTTCTTCTGAGTTAGCATCAAGCACAATTGGTGTTGCTGACTTAAATTGCTTGGTAGTGGCAACAGCTTGCTTTAATTCAGCTTGCAATTCTCCATCGGTGAAGGCGTCAAAACGAAGTAAAATAAAGCCATCTCCTGTATCAACTGGGAATTTTTCATTATAGTATTTCTCCCAGAGATCGATAACTTTCCTACCCATAAATTCTACTGTAGTAGGTACTACGCCTGAAGCCAAAATTGCTGGTACTGACTTGATCGCATCATTTAATGTTGGAAATGGAATTAAAGCGTTAATTGACTTTCTTGGTGTTGGATAAAGCCGCATCGTTACTTCGGTAACTACACCTAAAGTACCTTCTGATCCAATGATTAAATCTTTGAGTGAGTAACCTGATGAAGATTTAACAGCTTTAGCACCAAACTTGTATAATTTACCATCAGTCAAAACTACTTTCAATTGACGAATGTGTTCACGAGTTACGCCATATCTGACAGACTTTAAGCCACCAGCATCGGTGTCAACGTTACCACCAATTGAAGCCCAGTGCATCGCTGGTGCTGGCATGTATGAAAATGGTTTATTTGCTAAGAATTTTTCAATATCAATCAACCGCATCCCTGCCTGTACAGTCATAGTTAATGATGTTGGATCATATTCTAGCAACTTATTCATTTTAATCATGTCTAGTGAAATACCACCTTCAACTGTCAAGTTGGCTCCCATCAAGCCAGTTGAATTGTCTCTTGGCACGATCGGAATATTGTGATCACTAGCATATTTAACGACTTTTTATACTTCTTCATTAGTAACCGGTTGAATGACCAAGTCTGGCATAGCACGAACGGTCTTGAATTGATCGTGATCCCAGTGCGTAGTTGGATTAGTGATAAGGCGCGCAGGATCAGCAATATAAGAACTTAAAGCTTTCAAATCTTCTTGATTGATCTTATGATACTCCATTATTTTTGCTCTCCTTTTATATACTCTGTTGTTATGTTTAATTAAGTAACTATCGTTATTATAGCTGCTGATGAGTGCGCTTAAAAAGTAAGATGCACTTACTTTTTACTTAAATAAAAACTTAATGGTATCCCATCCAGCTCCTTTTAGTCTATTTTACTTACGCCGCGATCTTCAGCATCTTTTTTATCTACTTGATCATTTAACTTCTTTCCAACTAATAAAGCAAATAAACTAACGACTGCGGCTCCTAAACCTAATTTACCAAATTTCTTCATATTATTACCTCGTTTCATATCCTTATATTATATTAATTTTTATTGGCAACACTATTTTTCTGCTTTTATTGGTAAAAGCTTTAATAATTTATAATTTTCATCTATGAAAGTACTTACATTTGCCTTCAAATGAGTTACTCTATTCATGAAGAATCGAGGAAAAATTATGCAAGCATTAGTTTTAACAGTAACTAAAAAATTAGAAGAAAAAGAAGTTCCCACCCCAGAGGTCAAAGATGATGAAGTTTTAATTCATACAGCCTATGCCGGTATTTGCGGCACAGATCGTGAACTTTACAATGGTTTACCAGGTTCTGCTCAAGCAAATCCACCTATTATTTTAGGTCATGAAAACTCAGGGATTGTTAAAGAGGTTGGCAAAAATGTCACCAATATTAAACCTGGTGATCGAGTAACTGTTGACCCTAATATTTACTGTGGTCAATGTTACTACTGTCGTACTTCTCGACCAGAACTTTGTGAACACCTTTCCGCTGTAGGTGTCACTCGTGATGGCGGTTTTGCGGAATACTTCACCGCGCCAGCTAAAGTTGTCTACCCTATTTCAGATAACCTTTCACTTAAGGCAGCTGCAGTCACTGAACCACTTTCATGTGCTATGCATGGTGTAAATTTGTTAAAATTGCATCCCTATCAAAAAGCATTAGTCATCGGGGACGGCTTTATGGGTGAATTATTCGTTCAAACTTTAAAGGCAATGGGCGTTCATCAGGTGGATTTAGCTGGTATTTCTAAAGAGAAATTAAAGCTCAATCATGATCATTTTGATGTCACTACTTTTAATACCGCTCAAGGAGACAAGATTCCTAACAATGCTTACGACATTGTAGTAGAAGCTGTCGGTAATCCTATTACCCAAGAAGAAGCAATTGCTGCTACGCGGCGTGGTGCACAAGTATTAATGTTTGGCGTGGCCAACCCTAAGTCACAATTCAAGATTAATTCTTATGAAATCTATCAAAAGCAATTAACGATTCAAGGCTCATTTATCAATCCATACTGCTTTGAAGATGCCATTGGACTACTTGAATCACATAAAGTCGATGTCTTACCATTAATCTCACATGAATTATCTTTAGGTGAAGTTGAGCAATTTACTTCAGGTAAATTAAAGGATGTATCCAAAGCTGTTGTGAAGGTTAATAATTTGAAGTAATTAAAATTAATACTGAAAAAGCTTTTCTATTCACGTATTTTGCATGAGTAGAAAAGCTTTTATTTTTATTCAAATTCTTCTTGTGCAGTGACTAAGTTCTTTCTTCTAAAGACGTGGAATACTAATCCAACTGCCAAACCACCTAATGCAGGTACTAACCATGAAAGTCCCATACTTGCAAGTGGCAAAGAACTTCTAACTGAAGTAACCATTAAACCAAATTGGCTTTGACTAACAACTGCTGGAAATGCTACAACCATGTCACCTAATGCAGGTACTACCGTGAACAAGATCACAAAGAAGTAAACTACGCTATCACGTTTGAACAATGGTGAAAATACTGACAAAAGGATCAGGACCATTGATAATGGGTACAAGAACATCAACATTGGAGTTGACCAGGCGATGATTTGATCCAAACCAAAGTTAGCAGCAAAGAATGATGCTAAACAACTAAGAGCAAGCCATGCGTGATAACTAACCTTTGGGAAATGCTTATGGAAATCTTGTGCAAATGCGGCAACCAAACCAACAGCAGTAGTTAAACAAGTAACAGTTAACAAGAATGCAAGTAATGCTTGACCAAAAAGACCACCGTATTCATTAACGATTTGGTTAAATGCAACACCACCGTTATCTGATACCTTGAAGTGACCTAATGACATTGCACCCATCAAGATCAAAAGTAAGTAGATTAAAGCTACGGCACCCATAGCAACTACACCAGATTTGGCAACCACCTTTGAAACACTCTTTGGATCTTTTTGACCCATTGAACGAACAGCGGTAACAACAGTAACACCAAAAGCTAAACCAGCTAAGGCATCCATAGTGTTATAACCTTCAAGGAAGCCGTTAACTAATGCTGAATGCTTGTAAGCAGCAGTAACAGTAGCAGTTTGTGGATTTCCTAATGGATTAAGAAATGCTACAACGAAAACTAAGAATAAAAGTGCTAAAAATAATGGGTTTAAAACCTTACCAACATTAGACAAGATGTTGTTTTCATGATATGAAAATGCAAATGCTAATAAGAAAAACACAGCTGAAAATACTAACAATGCGACAGTTTGCATATCTTTAGGGATAAATGGTGCTACACCTACAGTAAATGAAACAGTTGCTGTTCTTGGTGTACCAAACAAAGGACCGATAGTCGCATGGATCAATACCATAAATACTACGGCAAAGCCGGCGCCTAATGGTTTACCGATATCGTAAACACCACCTGCACGGGTAATGGCTACGGCAAGCACTGATAGTAAAGGCAATAACACACCAGTGATCAGAAATCCAACTGCGGCTGTCCCCCAATTCGCACCGGCAAGCTGTCCCAAGTGAAGTGGGAAAATCAGGTTACCAGCCCCAAAGAATAATCCAAATAGTAAAGAAGCAACGACTAAATATTGCTTCCAGGTCAACTTACGAGATTTTTCATCATTCATACACTCGTCCTCCTGAGAATTAAGAATTATCTGATCACAAAAAAAGTCCCCCAACCAAAATTGCTTTGATTGAGGGACGCTTCTAGCGTGGTACCACCCTTTATTTATATTGTTATTACTAACAATACCTTTCGCGTGCGGCCGAAGAAACTTCAGCGATACGCAGGCACTATAACGGGTGCTCCCACCATTTCTTACTACAAGATTAAGAAATAGAACTCGAAAGTGATTTTCATTCAATTCTACCTTTATCTCCTCACACCTAACGAGATTCGCTGCAAATTCGAATTAAACTACTCTTCTTTCTCTTTGTTTTCAGATTAATTAAATTGTTAATAATTATTTTAAGTAAATTATCATCAATGTCAACACTTTTTTAATATTATTTTTCACGATCCGATGGCCTTTAACCTTAAAAATCTTTTCTTTCTTAAGTGTTAACTTTTTGATCAACTTGCCTTGACGATTATAGATGAAGAATCGATTACCTTTAAGGCCGTAATATTGTTTGACTAACTTCTTTAAGGCTGGTTTTTTTGTACTCTCTTCAGCAATTTCCTTAATATCTAATGGTTGCTTCTTCTTTACATCTGAAGCCGCATATCCTAGCCAAAAATGACTATCTTTGCCGAAATTCCATACTGGACGATCAGTAATATATTGCCAATTATTCTTGCTGTTATAGATATTAGGTAGAACGTAACCCCGATGTTCAATTTTTACCAAGTTATAGCCCAAGCGTAAAACTTTTTGTACTTCTTCCATTAATACGGTAATAATCATAAGGATCATGATCAAAATCGTCCAATTGACTTACAAAAGTTACTGCTTGGTCAAAGGTTAGCTTTTGCCCCTTCTTTAATGAAAAACGCCCCGTAAATTGCAATAATAACTTGAACACTTAAGCTGCTTGATAGATATGATCCAATTCTCTTTCAAAGATTTCATCTGGTGTATGATATGCCAATATTTTTCTTGGTAGCGAATTGCACCAGG
>NZ_PCZF01000063.1:0-8024 GCF_002554115.1 Lactobacillus sp. UMNPBX4 | reverse complement strand
TTCAATATACAGAATTTAATTTTCAAAAGTGTTCAATTTGAAATTGCAATTTTCGAAAAGTTTTTTGTTTTAAAAACAATATGGATAGCTGTAATCTTATTAGCACTTATAAACATGATTTATCTTAATGCTTTGAAAAATAATAAAAAAGTAGACATGCTAAAATAAGTAATTATATAGCAATAAAGAAGTATAAAAGAGAGCAATTAATTCTTACTTGTATCTGCGCATAATTCATATTATGTAAAGTTATAAGTAAGAATATCGTAAATACACAAACAGAAGACATTTTCGTGTATTTTAAAATTGGCAACTCTTTTTATACTTTTTATTTTTGCTTTTTTATTTGTTGCAAGTTAATTAAAGTTTTTTACTTTTATAAAGATGCTGAGATCGCAATTCTACGGTCAAGTTCATTATTTTTAATTAATAATCAATGGATCTATTGATTAATTTCTAACAAAATTTAAAGGCTTAAGTGAAATACCATGTACATTCAATAACTAGCTAATCAAGCTAATACGCTGATATTTTTACCATAATAATAAATAGATTTAATACAGATTCTCAGACTAAAAATCGGTCTAATTTCATGCTGATTATAGGGATATTCATAGTAAAATGGCATGATCAGCTGATTTAATAATGATTTTAGGGGGTAGACAATTCGTCATATAAATTTTGCTGAATCATTATTAATGAAATAATCCCTTTAACGACCATATTCTTTATACTTGCTTTCTATAAATGGTAATTAATTAGATAAATTATATTTGCTATGCATTACTTAAAACAATAATTTTAATGATAGCAAGAACTAAGTTCCTATCAAAACAGCTATTTTTGCTGATTTATAAAGTTCAAACAAATTTTATATTTTGTTTTAATTTTCATTCATTCTTTATAAAAATCCTTATATTATAAAGAATCTCTACGTCTCATAGCTTTTCTAAGCTTTTTTCTTTTATTACTCCACAGTACACTTGCTAATCATCTTTCTATTTTTAATATTCAGCGTTTGATTTTTAACAATTACGTATTACATAATGAATAAAAAATAACTTTTTATTTGAACAATCATAAATTCTTTTAAAGTAAGTCATTATTAATCAACTGAAACCTAAACATAATTGGCTTCAGTTGACAATGAGAGCCCAAAATTCTATTCAAAACAGCCAGATTATCTTCAATTCATTGTTTCAAAATCTATTTATTTTTATCAATTTGTAGCATCACTGTCTTTAATGCTTTTATTTCTCTCCCCTCTCCCAAGAGAATAGGGCAACAAAAAAGGCTAAATCTAGGATAAAATCCTTATTTTAGCCTTTTCGTTTGTAGTACGTACTAAAAATTTTTACTCATATAAACGTTATGCAGTTCTAAATTTGCTGACAACGAAGGCAACAATGATTACCAAAATTACTGCACCTAAAATTGACGGTACAATTGCCATGCCAGCAACTTGTGGTCCCCAGGCACCCAATAAAGCTTGACCTAATGAGGAACCAATTAACCCTGCTAAGATATTAGCAATCCAGTTCATTGATCTGCCGTGCCCTGTAAGAGCTCCAGCAATCAAACCAATAACTCCTCCAACAATTAATACCCAAATCCAATGTAGCATTTTGATCACCTTTGCTTTCATTAAAGAAACATCTATATACTTTATTTAGCTAATTAAGCGCTTTTCTTAACTATCTATATTTTATATAATTACAATATTTTTGTCATTAAAGTAATATACGAAATAGCCCTCCTTATACATTTCTTTAGGTTTTAAGTATTATTCTTGACATTTAAAAATTAAAAGTGTCTAAAAAGTATAATATTCTAATTGTAATATCAGTATCTATTTATTTTCATTCAAATTTCTTCACCACGTCTATTATCATACTTGGCTAAGTACTAGCACTTTTTTACTGTTTGCTAGGCCTTTTGAACGTGCATCCCTCTAAGGAGGCATAAACCAAAAAGAATGACATTTAATAATCATTCCATGCTCGACTCTCAATTATTATCCCAATTTTATTGCAATTATTTCTATCTGATTACTACAATATTAATATTTAATCTCAACTATTGCATTTTGGTACCTACCAATGTAATCTATAATATGTAAGTTTTAAATATATTAAAAGTGAGAGATATAGATTATTAACTCTCTCCACCAATTATGGAGGAATTAATTTGTTAAAAAAGAAAACATTCGTAAAATTAGCTTGTGCAACTATGTTAGTAAACACTGGGATGAGTCTCCTACCTGCATCCCTCTCTCCTATTAATCCTTCCCATGTACAAGCTTCAGCAACTTCCGTAGCAGCAAAAGAACTAGGGATTGATGTTGCTAGTTATCAAAGTGCGGATTTAACAGCTCATGCCAAAGCCGGATCTCAATTTGCAATAGTCAAAGTTAGTGAAGGTACTAGCTATCGTAATCCAAAGGCTGCCGCTCAAATCAAATCTGCCATTGCTAACGACATGATGCCGATGGGTTATCACTTTGCTACATTTAGTTCTAATGCTTCTATAGCTAAAAGTGAAGCTAAATATGCTGTAGCATCTGCTAAAGCCCTTGGCCTTCCTAAAGGATCCTACTTAGCTTGTGATTATGAAACTGGCAGCGGCAATATAATTACTAACGGTAAGAACGTCACCGCTAAGGCAATCTTAGCCTTTATGGATGAAATTAAAGCAGCTGGCTATCAGCCACTACTTTACGCTAGTTCTTCTGTGTTACAAAATAACATTAATACACCATCTATTATCAAAAAATATCCTAATTCCTTATGGGTAGCAGCATATGCTATATCTGGACGAGTAGATAAGCCTAATTTTAAATACTTCCCTTCAATGGACGGCGTAGCTATCTGGCAATACACTGATAATTGGAAAGGAATGTCTACAGACGGTAATGTAACTATTCTCCCATTATCTATTTCAGGCTCTGCAGTTTCCCAAGCACCTTCTAACTCTAATGCCAAACATACTGGCACAATAATGTATAAGTCCTACGTATATGATGGCAATGGCAAGCGTACCGGCGAAGTTTATAAAGCTTATACATCAGTCAATTACTATGGTGGCAAGACAAAATTAAGCAATGGTAAATCAGCTGTTAAAATTGGCGATAATAAATACATCATGGCAAGCAATATCTTAGGTAACTCACGTATATTTAAGACTGAGGCCGATGTTTACCAAAGCAATGGATCACTTAACACCGAGTGGAAAACATTAAAGCAAGGTTCACCTATTAAGACATATGGACCAAAACATTATATTAACAATGAAGCCTACTATAGAGTTGGTAAAAATGCATACGTAAAGGCTGAAAATTTTAAATAATTGAAAAAGGACTAGACGTAATAGTTTAGTCCTTTTTGTTATAGATCAATTATCAGATTTAAGCTTATGTTTCAAAATTAATTTAGTAAATTATTTTTGAATTTTTTAGCATCTTGCATAGATAATATATACAGATATGTAGGCTAAAAAAGATGAGAGTTACTAAATTAGTTATTGGAATTTTAATGATTGTTTTGTCAGTATGGCTATTTCTAGACGGACTGTTAGGTCAATTACTAGGCATATACGCAGCTAAAAGTATAGTTGGTGGTATTCTTGAAATAATCATAGCTGGCCTGTTTATTGGCGCTGGAATTGTCTATATTTGCTTAGAAAAAAGTCCTCACTTAGGTGGAGATATAACTGGCCTAATTTTGATGATTATCGCAGGCGTTCTAGGAATATTTGGTGGTTTTATATATGCCTGGATGTTTTTGTATGCGGCTATTGCATTAGTAATCGGATTTGGATTTTACATTTGGCATCGTATAATTGGTACTGATGATTAGAAAAAGATATTCAAAATATATAAGAGTGGATTGATTATTAGAAAAGATCAATTCACTTTTTTGTTTTTTTATTAACTATCAATAGCTTAATTTAATAATACTCCCCGCCTTTTTGCATCCCTTAAGTACAAATATGATAAAATTAAACTCATCACTATTAAGTATGAATTGAGGAATTTAAAACATATGCGTAAAAAGAAACTTATTTCATTGTTAAGCTTAAGTATTTTAAGCGTAGCTTTACTTTCTGGCTGTAGCAATTTTGAAAATTGGGAGCTGTCTATGCGCTCTAAAATCGGTGCTTTACCATTGACAGTTTCCACTTATGATTCAAATGGACAAAAGATCGATCAAATTAAGGCAAAATCTGTTAATATTCATACAGATAAAAAGATGTCTCAAAAAGACAGCAATGGTAACGAAAAATCTAGCGTAATTGACATTGATTACGGTCACAACAGAATGATTCACGTAGGCTCCACTCTTATTGCCTATGAAGGACTAAAGAATTACGAAGATGAATTTAATAAGCATGTTAATATCAATGATCAAAACAAGGCTGTTCCACTATTAAATACTATGTATCAAAATTTTAAAAATGACTGGAATGGTGATGCTAAAGTAGTTATGATTAGAAGCCAACTAGGGATGCCAATTGCTGTATTCACTGGTAAAAACGTTTCTATCCATAAAAGTGATATGAAAAATGCTACCCAGTTTGTAATTGATGGTCATCGTCTTGTTGCTTATAGAGCTGATTACACTATTTATCCAATAGCTAGTTTAAAGAAATAATATATTAAAAAAGCGCCTCACACATGAGACGCCTTTTTAATTGATCCATCTAAAGATTGTAAAGCCATTTTGCCTTTTATTAAATTGGATCTTCAAGCACTATTATTCCTTAATTAAAGTATTGAAAGCTTCATTAGTAGCTACAATATCACCCATAACCTGGTTAACCCAATCGTTGAGTTTATCGTTATCATAGTTTTCAAGACCACCTTCAGTATCTCCAATATCAGCAATACCATTATTAAAGTCTACCATTTCAGTGATTAATCTTTCTGCAAAATCTTTAGTTGTACCGGCAAAATTATCCGCAAAGGTATCAACGTTACCATAAGCATCTGTGATATCACTAAAAGTTTGTACCATCTTGCTAAAAGTATCGTTCAAATTATTAACGTCTTCTTGAGTTGGTACAGTTAATTCTTCATTTTCATTATTAAGCTGCTCATCCAAACGAACACCGATATCATTTAATACTAAATGACCATCATACAAACGATTTAATAATTTAATACCACTTGGATTCTTAGCTTGAAAATTTACATCAATTTCTTCTGTCATAATTTTTCCTCGTCTTATATAATCTTCGTCTTTATTGTACAATTTTTATACATGAAATTTCAAAAACAATATTTTAAACTAAATTAACATTAAATATAAATATTTTTTGAAAATTTGGCGTTTAAGACTTGATCATTAGATTTAATCATCTTAAAATAAATACTTGAAAGGTAAGTTGTACCATACAAACAACACCGTCTAATAATACAGATTGTTTAGCTTGATGTTAAATGCCTATATTATATAGATAAACATAATCAAAGTTACTATAACTGGAATGCTGAAGGGTTGCTACCGGCGTTGCTAGTATTCCAGTTATAGTGACGTGGTTTATTCCATTCTTTAAATACTTATGAACAATTTTTTACAATAATACTATAGATATTATCGTTTGAGTTGGGAAAAGTAATTAAAGCTGGGATTTTTAATATTCACCTATCTCCAAAGATAGGTGTTTTTTATTGCCTTTTTCTATGATACAATTATTTAAACACTTGTTCGAGTAAGGAGAAAATATGGAATCTACTAAGTATCTTAGCTTAATTAAAACTGAACTAGATAATATGCCAGACTTTGTTAAACAATATAATTTAGGTACTAATCACTCATTAACAACCACCTATCAATATTTAACCGAGATACGTCGTTTTTTTAATTGGTTACGTCAAGAAGGCATCTCTACTGCAAAAGATAATCAACATATCTTACCAGATACTTTAGCAAATTTACGGCGAAATGATATCATGTTGTACATTGATAACTTAGGCCACACTAAGAATAAGCAAGGACACTTGAACTCCCCCACTACTATTAATCGTTCTATTAATGCCCTACGCTCTTTATTTAAATTTTTGACCATTACATCAGATAATAATAATGGTGAGCCCTATTTTGAGCGCAACGTAATGCTCAAAATTGAGTCTTTAAATGATACTAAAACATTAAATTATCGTGCTCACGTTTTAGAATCACACATGTACACTGGAAACCTCAAATTCGAATTTCTTAAATTTATTAATCATGACTATGAAAATAAATGCAATAAGCAAGCTAAACCTGGTTTCAAGATGAATAAAGAAAGAGATATGGCCATTATTGCTTTAATTTTAGGGACAGGAATTCGAGTTTCTGAGTGTGCTGGCGTAGATATGCAAGATTTGAATATAAAGGACGCAGTTTTAGATGTCACGCGTAAAGGCGGACAAAAGGATAGTGTCCCTATTGCTGAATGGACTCTAAACTATATTAAAAATTATAAAAAAATCCGAACTGAGCGTTATATGGCCGATTCTAAGCAAACGGCTTTCTTTCTAACAAGATGGCACAATAAAACAAAACGCATGACTACTAATGCAATTGAAAAAATGGTTAGCAAATATTCAGCCAGCTTTGGTCATCCTCTTACCCCTCATAAATTGCGCCATACATTAGCTTCTGAATTGTATGCTGTTACTAAAGATCAAGTTTTAGTAGCACAGCAATTAGGTCAAAAAGGAACAACTGCCACAGATTTATATACTCACGTAGATCAAAAGAAGCAGCGAGCAGCATTAGATGCAATTTCTAATGATCATCAAAATTTAAATGAAACTAAATAATAAAACAGCACCAAACTATATAAAAATGGTGCTGTTTTTAATATGTTCAGCAATAACAAAAGTGTTATTGCTGATTGCTCCATAAATAATAGTAAATTTATTATTATATCCATAACTGCAACTATAACAATTTTACTATTAATATTAAATAATAAAAAAGACACTGTTTTTTAGTTTAACAGCGCCTCTTTTATTATTTAGTTAAATCTAATTTATCAATGTCTATCATCCATGCAATCGCAATAGACTTTTCACCTAAGTGTGTAGCAATTACAGGACTGAATTCAGCCACATCCACCGGCTTATCTGGGAAGTTAGTATTAATAAACTCTTTTATGTCTTCTGCTTGTTTGAGGTCATTAGAATGAAATACGAATAAACGTAATCTATCCTTATAAGGTAATTCTGCAGTTTTTTCTAAAGTAAGTTTCTTAACCTTGGCAACAGCACGCTTTAAAGATCTGATTTTATCAAAAGCAACAATTTTACCATCATCATTAAATGTTAATAATGGTTTTATTTGCAGCATAGTACCAATAAACGCACCTGCGTTGCTTAAACGACCGCCTCTGCTTAAATTCTTAAGATCATCAACTACAAAATATTCATCGATTGTCTTTCGAATTTCGTCCAGTTTCTTTAAAATAGCTTCTGGTTCCATGCCATTCTTAATCATTCTAGCAGCAGCTAATACCAAATAACCTTGTAATCTTACGGTCATTTTAGAATCATAAGGATATAGATTATATTCCGGATTATTATGAGCCATGTTTACCATGTTTTGATAAAATCCAGAAATACCACTCGATAAAGTAATAGCAATGATAGCCTCATAGCCTTCTCCATGAAGCTTATTGCATAATTCAATCATTTGACCCATGCTTGGTTGTGAAGTCTTAGGAAAAGCTGCGCCTTGCTTTTGTAGTTCAAAAAGTTGCGCAGAAGTAATATTAACTCCTTCTAAGTATTCCTTGTCGCCAACGATGACGGGAATCGGAACCACATTAATATTATTGTCCTTAACTTCTTGTTCAGTTAAGACACTAGTACTGTCAGTAACTAATGCGATTTTCAATTTATTTCCCCTTCCCAATTTCTTTAATTATATAATACAGAAGAATTATAGCATAAAACCATTAATTACACACCTATTGCAAGTCGTTTGTAAGTGTCAATGTTTTTGCGGTAGCCTTTAAACCATTAGTCTAACCTTAATTTC
>NZ_PCZF01000062.1:0-8048 GCF_002554115.1 Lactobacillus sp. UMNPBX4 | reverse complement strand
TCGAACTTCCTTGTGGCTGTAGGGCTGAGGCCTTGTGGTCTGGAAGTTCGAAAATCGAACTTCCTTGTGGCTGTAGGGCTGAGGGGTCATTGTGGTGTGAAATTAGGTACACATCGTCGGCATTTACTTCTGGTCGGAGCAAATATAATCTATTAGGTTGATTCAATCCAATTCTTTTTTGCTCAAGTAAATTTGCTTTTTCTAGTTCCTTTTTGATCTTAACTACTTTTTCCTTAGCGCAATTAAGCATGTTCATTAACTCTTGGTTAGTGAAGATGAAGTAAATATTGCCATTGTCGTCAACCCAATTGTTTTTAACGGAGTAGGAGAAACGATCTTTAAGGATTGCGTATGCCACCTTAGTTTCTAATTTCAGTGGCTTATACTTTTCATTGGTAAAGAAGACCATAGGAAGCTGGTAAAACTTCTCAGCATATTCTTGATTGACATTGTAATAATTCTTTTTTGGCATTTTAAAAGCCCCTTTCTGTGTGTGAAGCACTTGCAGGGGCTTTAATTAATTATTCGTGTTGCATTAAATAGAGTTTGCCCTTTGACCAAGGGAAAACTTGTTGTATAATATTATCAAACGAAATATTAATCAAAGCACCTGCCCGAACTACCAATTCTGTAAGTGCTTTTTTTATTGATTTAGGTATATTATACCAAATTACCAAAGGCGATGGAACCCACGTTTGTGCGATTCTATCGCCTTTTTGCTACCAAAAAAGCCGCCCCGAAGGACGGCTTTGGTCTGTTAATGCATTACTTTTAACGCTTAAGCATTTCATTTAGTTCATGTAGGACTAAGTGAAGTTCGTGCAAAAACAGAATAGTTAGGATTGAGAAAATTACTTCTTGCATGATATTGCTCCTTTCTAGCTTTTTACAGCGATGTAGGGGCATAGACATGCCAAATTTATTTTACCATGTTATAATAATTATAGGATTGAGGAAATGTTCTTGCGTGAGTAAGGACATGTCTAAGGACGGCGGTCAACTGACCGCTTTTTTTGTTACCTGGAAAGTTTGTGAATTTTGTAAATATGCAAAAATAAAAAGCCTAATTTATGGGCTTTTTGAATTGTGTACGGTTTTATTTCACAAAGTAAAAAACATGGTCCTGGTAAAAATGTCGTAAAAATGCGGGTTAATACCAGCTATCATTAAAATTGCTATTTTAATGAGTAGTGCAATTTAGGTATCAGGAATAGCCTGTAGCTTTGACTGGCTGACCGAGCCGATAAGGAGAGACGCGTCCGCAGGCGTGGCTCGACCGGCGCAGGGCAGACACGGCATTGCGGAGGGCTATTCCTGATACCCTTATATCTTTCATGGAACACAAAAATGCACCAGATACAGGTGCATTTTTTGTTATTTCAAGGATATAAGGCTTTTGTGCATGGTGCGGCTTCGCTTTGGCAACGACCACATGGGAAGTCTCCTCAATAGCGAGTAAGCCAATCGCCCACTTTTATTAGAAGGATGGGATAGTGAGCGATTGGCTTACTTAAGGCTATTGAGGAGCCTTCCTGTCTACAACCGCGCGGCACTACGCCGCACCATGCACAAAAGCAAACTAAGCAATGCGGACTACTTGTCCGGCAAATATGCGATCTTCTGCTATCGCCCGATTGAGTGCGAGCAAATCAACTACAGGCATGCCATGTCTGCATGCAATTGAGTACCAGGTATCACCAGGTTGTGCCACATAGTCAAAGTCGACCAAGGAAAGCTGATAGCCGCTGTCGTCAGTATAGTAGCCGTAATAATCATAGGCCAGATACTGTACATCGCCCTCCACTTCATCAGTATAAACCCATGTGCCAGCTTCCGGGACGCCTGAAGCCTTGGCACCGCAATTAATAATGGTTAAATTAATCATTTTCGGCAGTTTAGACAGATCATACAAGCCATCATCTAGGTCACGCTTGAAGAAGGCTAGATCAATGCAGGAGCGGTCGTGGTAACGAGAGAGTAAATCGATCATTTCGATAATCCGTTCTTCACGATTCTTGCAGAATCTATCGCTGTTTATCAAAAGGGTAATTTTGCTCTTACTGGTGTAATAGAGCTTTACCAAACGCTTGGTAAAAGCAATGACATCATCAATATGCTCATGAAGGTCAGTAATCATAAAAGCATGTGTGGTCATCTCTGCCTTACGCGCTAGGTCAGTATGAATGGTTGCAAATTTATGATACTCAAATCCTGAAACGTGCAAGCACACACTTACTGTATTAATACCAAGCATTTTCAAGCGTTCATAGTGTTCAGGGGTTGATGTGGTAATAGCTGAACAATAAGCCATTCTAGGGTAATTTTGGGTAGTTACTGTTCTTGGTGGAGTTTGAATTGTAGTAGTCATTTGTGACATTATGCTGGAGTTCCTTCCTTTTGTAAAAATTGTGTAATTGCGTCTTTATGCTTCTGTGAGAGCCTTTTTGAGCCTTCGACTAGAATTGATCTAAACCAGGCTAAATCACCCTCATGAGCCTCTAAAATAGCTGAAAGCGTTGGAGAAATTTGACGGTCGACCCAAGAAATCATGTCTTCGATTGTTTTATCTTCTTTTTCAATTGTGAGCTGTAGTTTTTCGACATTTGATAAAAGTTCACTCCACCAAGGAGCCGTGGGCCATCTGGCTTGATTTCGATCAGCTATCGGCAAAATAAATCGTAAGTACTGTTTGAGGCTTCCTCTCAGCACGTAGCCTGGAGATTTATGACCATTTATCATGTGATCTACCAGTTTTTTCGCGCGATCTTTGCGATAAACCATTTCAAGGCGTGTCCATTTTTCAGGAATATCTTTCTGATCTGAATTAATCTTACGCTCTAGCGTCTTGTCATATACTCGGCAAAAAAGATCTGAAGCCTGAGAGCCGAAATACATCGTCCTACCTAAAAATGCATTGGTCGACGTTTGTCTTGACGTGACTTCGTCCCATTTACTCCAGCGAGAGGTAAAGTGCCCTTTGATCGCGGCATCGTGAATTTTGTCATAACTGACTATTTTTGATTCAAAATCATCGACTGCCAGGTCAATTCTCGTAAAATTCACGCGTTCATGTGCTGAGAGGACGCGGATAAGGTGCATTAGATCATGCTTTGCGGAGTATTGTCTGCAGCCTTGTCCTGTAATCATGACGTGTATGCCGCTCTGCGGGTTGATTTTAGTATCCAGGTCAACAACATCAGAATTGGCGGTAAACATGACGAAAATACTGCCACCTTGCCATTTGAGTTGATTATGGTACCCGAATCTTCCCTTGGCCAACGGTGAAAAATCCATCCAACCAAGATCTAACGTGTTAATCACCTTGGGTAATTGAGTGTTAAGCACGGTAAACTCTAGCCAGTCAATTTGTACTTTTAACATTGTCTCTATCCTTTTTTTCTGCATTCATGTATTTATTACCCCCCTATTACCCCCCTATTAGTAATAGGGGGTGTTAAGTACGAAACTCTTCTTTTTCTTGGGGCTAGCCCCAACCCCCACGCTCGCCGCTAGGCAAGGAAGCCAACTTTGTTGGTTTCCTTGTTTATAGCTTTAAAGCGAAAAAAGCTGTCAACTCCTTATCCTCGGACTTTGCAAGTCCTGCGGTACCGTTGACAGCCCTTTAGTTTTAGTTAACTACGCTGCCATTTTGGTTTCCATAGCAGTGGATCTATTTGGATCATGTAAGAAATTAATAGTCGATACCACGATTGTATGATGATATCTGACACACTTGGTATCATCGTCAATTGAAGTAGAAACTTGGAGACGACCTTGACACAAGACCTGTCGACCCTTTCCGCAATGCTGGGCAGTCGCAACTGCTAGCTTGTCAAAAGCAACGCACCTGATGAAATCCGCCTCATCTCGATTATTTTGTCGAGGTACGGCAACGGTAAACCAAGCATAGTCACGACCGTTGGAACTTTTCTTTAATTCAGGTGCATTTGTTAATCTTCCAAGTAACTTAATATCATTCATCTCTAATCTTCTCCTATAATTCAATTTTCGGTGTTAAATCGCTCAAATCTACTAGTGCAGACTGAGCATAGTGCGCAGTCATACCAAGGCTTTTATGTCCAAGCAAATACTGCACAGTTGTCAGTGGCACTCCTTTTTCAGTTAAAAGCGCCGCAAAGGTATGTCTAAGCAGGTGACAGTGAAAAGGTATGCCGGTCTTTTTGGCAAAATTTGTGGCATAGCCTTGCAAAGTCCGCTTAGATACTCTAAAAAGCGGGCGATTATCGACTTCTAGCTCGGCACGATACTTCCAAACTATTTCTGCTGCTGTCTGATCGATAATCGGTATGCATCTATCGCTGCCCCACTTGGCTTCGTGAATGTCGATGTAGACGGTTTTTCCGCGCAGAGTGATGTCTTCTGGCCGAAGATGCGCGGCTTCGCCTACACGGCACCCACTGCCATACATGAGCCAAAAGGCGGCTCTCGCATTTTCCTGAAGACCATCGATGTAAGCTTTAAAAATCTTCAGTTCTTCGTCGGTCAAACGTTTGATTCGTTTGACTTTGACATTTTTAGGGTAATCCGCAGGTCTGATCGGCACCTCAGAAATATACCCTTTGCTATATGACCAAACCAAATATACATGGATTGTCGATAAAATTCCACGGATTGTAGAAACCCGTGAACACTTTTCTAGGTCGATGCCCATTTTTTTTACCTTTTTCAATCTTCGCTCATATTCTCGTAAAGTCCCCTCGGCGCGACCTTCAGCACGCATATCTTCTAAAAATTCTTCGATTTTTTCCATTTGCGTAAATATAGAAATTGGTCGTGTGTCTACAATGAATCTTTGCCAGTGGGCCGAATTGCTTCAGATAGCTTGATAACAGCATTTGTAAGCCCATCCAGCTTAGTTTCTATGCGCATTATCAGCAAAATTGCGATTGCCACCCCAGCAGCTTGATCCATAATCATCTTAAAAATGTCCATATCTTATCCTTTCCGGATAATCTCACCCATGTTTGAAGCACAAACCTTGCATAAATCGAGCGATCCGACCAGCATATTTGAGCTCTCAGCGTTTTTAACATCCAAGCGGTAGCTGACATCCTTAACCCGACTGCAAAGCTCACATTTACGATATATGGGCTGAGCATATCCTACTAAATTTAGATAGTCCTTCATTTTCTCTCCTTACAAAAAACGGGAAGGGAACCAAATCCCTTCCCTTAAGCATTATTCAGCTTTTGCATCTGATGCAAAGATATCGTCAGTTTGAGTGGTGTAGTACTCAGCACCAACAACCTTAGCGTAGATAGCTACGCCGTCTTTTTCAAAGGCTGCGGCATCAACGATCTTTTGCATAGCAGACTTAACAGTTTCAGCTGAAAGATCCTGCTTAGGATATCTAACAGTGATCATGCTAGTTTTGTCTTCTGCAGTCTTAAACTTTAATTTTAAAACCTTCTTCATGGTCTATTCTCCTTTCTATGATTAAGCTTGTGGGACAACACGTGAGTTGTCTACTGCATAGATTTCATCACATGATGCGTCAAAAACATCTGTTAAAGCTTCGCTTACTGCATAAATTGCATCTGGTGTTGCTCCATCCTTCAAATTTTGAAGGGTAAAGTTATACTGGCCGCCCTTAGCAAGCTTAGTTCCCATCACAAATTTAGCTTTTCTGTCTACTAATTCTGCGGTTTGTGCCATTTTAGTCACTCCTTTTTCTTAGATTGATTTCTGTTAAAGGTCGAGAGTGTGAAACTCGAAAATTACTTGCGAAAGCATCAAAAAAAGCAATGATGCTTTCTCTGCGATTACTTTCTTCGCGATACATCATTGCTTAGTTTCTTTTCTTAAATTTATGTCTTTCTTGATGTGGTTTTATTATAACAAATAGTTATGCTTTGTGCAAAGCCATAATTAAATAGAATTGTATTACTCAATAATTTTTGAAATAGCCAATGGCTGATAATCTTTATATGCCTGCAACATTGCTTTAACAATCTGAGAGTCAAAATCAGTATCCAATTTTTCATTCAGTATCTGTTTGAAATCTGTAAAACTAATTTTGTCCTTCTGTCTGAGAATATCCAAAAATAGCTTGTCAATTTCATCAGATTGTTTTGAAGAAATCCCATAGTACAAGAGAAATGCTTCTCTATTAGGTGGGAAATCCAGTTTATCAATACAATCACGCAAAACGGATCTCATCAAATACAGTGTATATGTTAATTCATCAGATTCATGCATTTTAGACCAACAACTCCAGACCTAATCTAATCCAATATGCTAATGTTCTAGCGGTACTTGGGTTAACATGTGATGCGATTAATGCACTAGCAATTTGATCTTGAACTGCCTTAAATGATAAATCTTCCCATCTTGAAAGTTTTCTTAGCGTGGGAGTAACTTTATTGAGAACATTTCCAACTTCTACAGCAGCTTTTCTTCCTGCCACTTTTCCTACGGCACTAACTAATTTATTTCGATTTTTTAATACTGCTTTAACTGCAACCTTAGCACCTTTTCCCCAACCAATTTTTGATTCATTTAATGATTGTTCATTCTGAAAAGAAATACCATTGGTTGGTACTTGAAAAGTCTGTGTACTGCTATCAGAAGCCGTTTGAGTCGAAGAAGATGTCACTTCGGCAGCTTGCACACTATTTGAAACTACTTCAGCAGTGGGAACACTTAACAGAAGCGTTACTAATGACGTGAATACAACCTTTTTCAATTTCATTATTCTCACTCCTTATAAAACGCAAACATACTAAATGTTTACAAAAAATAATAATACCTATTGCTTTATTCCAGAATAGGCTTGTTTCAATTTGTTTATCATTTTATAAAATTAGCATTAAATATCAATAGTTAATACACATTTTTTTATCATTTTTAGTTAATCTATCTAAAAATCCAACTATACCAGTGTTTATCAGTCTTTTTATCTGAATCTAACTTCTCAGAGCTCGTCTCATCACTGTCTTTATGCATTAGTTGTGGTTTATCAGCGAGATTTAATTTCTGTGCCTGGTCAGCTAATCTATTAGCTGTATCTATCTGTTGATCTTTAATAGCCAGCTGTGATTTTAAGAATTCCACTTCTTCAGATAGTGCCTTAATGCGCGCATTTTTTTCCTGCATCAAAGCTTCCTTTGCATCTGGCTTAGTATCCCTATTATCATGGGCTTTCTTAAAGTCTTCTAACACTTGTGCAGAGTATAAAGGTGCATTACCTTTCATCTGTGCATTTTTAATTTTATGCTTAGCCAGCCAACGAGTAATTGTTGAACGATTATAGCCTGTAGACTTTGCAATATCAGCGACTGTGTAGAATTTTTTAGACATAATTTTCTCCTTTTGTTTGCACTAGTGCGCATTGATGCACGCATATATTAATTGCTGATAGCTTCTCTTTTTTCTAGAATTTCATCCGCGTAATTCTGGAACATATTCTTATAAGCTCCAAAGATGTAATTTTCGATATTAACTTTTTTACCTTCGTCATATATTCTTCGCGTCCGATTAAGTACCCGTCTCATCGTATTGCTGATTTCTTTTTGTAGTTTATGAGGCTCGATTCCCATTTCATTGAGGAACTGAATATCACTTGAACTTAACTTACGATTACCATCAATATTCAAAACAGCTTCAGCATATTTTATATTTTGCTTTTTTAACTCCTTAACAACACTGTTCTTAGCATTAAGAACGATGCCAGTTATTCTAGCCAAATCTTTAGGAGTTTTAACCCACATACTTAACAGTTTATAAGTATCTTGGTTAAAGATAACTGTGTCTTTTGTATCAGTTTGAGTGTAGTAGTTAGCAGCATTTTTTACTAAGTCTTTATTTTGTGCATCGATTTCTGCAGGAGTGTAATTACTTGGGGAGAAATCTAATTGAGTATTTTCCTGTGTCTTAATTGTATCTTCAGAAGAAGTATAGTATAGATAGGGTTCGATTTTCGAACTTCCTTGTGGCTGTAGGGCTGAGGCCCCGTTTTCCGGAAGTTCGAAAATCGAACTTCCTTGTGGCTGTAGGGCTGAGGCCTTGTGGTCTGGAAGTTCGAAAAT
>NZ_PCZF01000061.1:0-8154 GCF_002554115.1 Lactobacillus sp. UMNPBX4 | reverse complement strand
GACTTGGGCTTTTTTAATTATTTATTCAACTTACCGTAAAAAATTATACACTTAGAGGGCGTCCGCCTACTTCACTTCTACAATAGTCACCTTATATTCTCCAGCTGGGGCTTCGACTGTGGCAACGGTACCTGCCTCTTGCTTCATAATTGCTTGACCTAAAGGTGAATCAAAGGAGATTTTGCCATCGGCCAAATCCGCCTCCATCCGTCCGACGATCTTATATTCTTCTGTTTCATCATCATCATTAAATTTAAGAACTACGGTCTTACCCAAATCTATTTTGCCATCATCCTTAGTTTCGACAATTTCTGCGTACTTTAATTGCTTACCTAAATAACGCAGACGACTCTGCAAGTGTCCAAGGTCCCTTTTAGCCTCTGTATATTCAGTATTTTCTGATAAATCGCCTAGAGCTCGCGCAGCTTGTAAAATCTTTATTCTGCGAGGACGATCTTTCTTTAAACGTGCAATTTCATCTTCAATTTGTTTATAGCCTTCTGGCGTCATTTTTTGAAAATATACCATGATTTAACACCTTATCAATTCGTTCATTCATTTTTCTTTTTAATTATACAAAAGTTATCCACAAGTGTTAAACGTTGATTTACTAAAGTTTTTATTCATAAATTAGCACTATATACTTTCAAGTGCTAAATAGTTTAATTTATTTTGAAACTGACTACAATAATCAGTGTAAGGAAAAAAACGAGTCCTTACGAATTAAAGAGCAAATAAAAATTGAAAGGAAGTTTTCAATATGGCAAACGATATGATGAATCGTCGCAATGATATGATGGATGCAATGAACGACTGGTTTGGTTTCCCAAGAAACTTCTTTGATGACACTGAAATTGAAAACATCATGCAATCAGATGTTGCCGAAACAGACAAAGACTATACCGTTAAGATCGATATGCCTGGTATGAACAAAGAGGACATCAACGTTAACTACAAAGATGGTCTTTTAACAGTTGCTGGCAGCAGAAAATCATTTAAGGATACAAGTAACAAGGATAAGAACATTATTCATAAAGAAAGAAGCGAAGGTCGCATTTCAAGAAGCTATAGATTACCAAATATAGTTGCAAGTGAGATCCATGCAAAGTATGATAATGGTGTATTGACTATCATCTTGCCAAAGCAAAATGCCGGTGATGATAGCAATTCTATCCATATTGATTAATTTATTAGATTAAGCAAGAGGTCTAATAAGTTACGGATATAATTCTCTGAAGCGAGTTCATGATTGAACCCGCTTTTATTTTGGCTTAAAATAGACTTAATTTAAGAAAAAATTAAAAATGAGAAAAGGAGATTTTTTTAATGGCTCATGAATTAACTGTGCAGGAACTGGAAAAGTTTTCTGCCGATTTTAATAAAAATCCTAAAAACGAAGTCGTTGCTCGTGCTGCTCAACGTAGCGGTGTACTTGAAGCTTCTTACAATGACCGCGTTCAAAGCGAATTAACCCGCGTTTTTTCAACTGAACTTGATACTGATAATGTTACCAACCAAAAGCACTCAGGTCGTTGCTGGTTATTTGCCACATTAAACGTTTTACGTCATGAATTCGGCAAGAAATACAAGGCAAAGGATTTTACTTTCTCACAAGCTTACAACTTCTTCTGGGACAAGATTGAACGTGCCAACATGTTCTACAACCGTATTTTGGACAGTGCTGACATGCCACTTGATTCTCGCCAAGTTAAAAGTGATTTAGACTTTGCTGGTGCAGATGGTGGTCAATTCCAAATGGCTGCTGCATTAGTTGAAAAATACGGTGTTGTTCCTTCATACGCTATGCCTGAAACTTTCAACACTAACGATACTACTGGCTTTGCGACTGCACTTGGTGACAAGCTTAAGAAAGATGCTTTGGTTCTTCGTCACCTTAAGCAATATGGTAAAGACGATGAAATCGAAAAGACCCGTGAAAAGTTCTTGAGCGAAGTTTACCAAATGACTGCCATTGCTGTTGGTGAGCCACCTAAGAAATTTGATCTTGAATATCGCGATGACGATAAGAAGTATCACTTAGAAAAAGACCTTACTCCACTTGAATTCTTACACAAGTACTTAGGCGACGTTGACTTTGATGACTACGTTGTTTTAACTAACGCTCCAGATCACGAATATGGCAAGCTTTATGGTTTACCAGCAGAAGACAACGTTTCTGGTTCACTCAGAATTAAGCTTTTGAACGTGCCAATGGAATACTTGACCGCTGCTTCAATTGCCCAATTAAAGGATGGCGAAGCTGTTTGGTTTGGTAACGATGTTCTTCGTCAAATGGACCGCAAGACTGGTTACCTTGACACTAACCTTTACAAATTAGACGACTTATTCGGCGTTGATCTTAAAATGTCAAAGGCTGACAGATTAAAGACCGGTGTCGGCGAAGTTTCTCACGCCATGACTTTAGTTGGTGTTGATGAAGACAACGGTGAAGTTCGTCAATGGAAAGTTGAAAACTCATGGGGCGACAAGTCCGGTGCTAAGGGTTACTATGTAATGAACAACGAATGGTTCAACGATTACGTTTACGAAGTTGTTGTTCACAAGAAGTATTTGACTGACAAGCAAAAGGAACTTGCTGAAGGCCCAATCACTGATCTTCCTGCATGGGACTCACTTGCTTAATTATTTAAGATAAACGAAAAAGACTTAATCTAGCAGCAAATGTCTAGATTAAGTCTTTTTTTAATCCTTTTTCTTCTACTTATAATTTGGAGCAGCCTTAGTCATTTGGACATCATGTGGATGTGATTCACGCAAACCTGCATTAGTGATTTGAACAAATTGTGCCTTTTCAATCAACTCAGGAATATTTGCGGCACCACAGTAACCCATACCAGAGCGAAGTCCCCCATCAATTTGGAAGACTACATCACTCACGTCGCCCTTGTACTCTACACGAGCTTCAACACCTTCTGGCACCAATTTATTAGCTTCGTTAACGCCGCCTTGGAAGTAACGGTCACTTGAACCATGAGCTTGAGCCATCGCACCAACAGAGCCCATACCACGGTAACGCTTAAACTTCTTGCCATTTTCTTCAAAAATATCACCAGGTGCTTCAGTTGTTCCTGAAAGCATACTACCGAGCATGACGGCATTACCACCTGCTGCTAAAGCCTTAACTACATCCCCAGAATATTTAATACCACCATCGGCAATGATTGGCTTGTGGTACTCACGTGCAGCTGAAGCAGCATCATAAATAGCTGTAATTTGCGGAACACCAACACCGGCAACAATTCTAGTAGTACAAATTGAACCAGGTCCAATCCCAACTTTAACTACGTCAACACCTGCATCAAATAATGCTCTAGTTGCATCCCCAGTTGCAACGTTACCGGCAATCAGAGTTTGCTTAGGAAAATGATCATGGATCTCTTTAATCTTACGTAAAACACCAGCTGAATGACCGTGAGCAGTATCAATCACGATTGCATCCGCACCAGCTTCAAGAAGTGCTTCAGCTCTTTCAAAAGTATCGCTAGTTACACCAACTGCAGCTGCACAAAGCAATCTATTTTGATCATCGACTGCAGCCTTAGTCGCATTGCTTGGTACGACTACGCTCTTCACATTGGCTACTTCGCCAGCTTGAGCTTGAATTGACATGTTCTTGTGTACTACACCAAGTCCACCTTGAAGAGCCATAGCGATTGCCATTGCGCCCTCAGTAACAGTATCCATTCCTGCACTGATCAATGGAATATTTAATTTGATATTATCGGCAAGCTTAGTGCTTAAATCAACTTCATTGGGCAAAACGTGACTTTCTGCCGGAATTAATAAAACATCATCAAAAGTTAAACCTTTTTTGGCAAATTTGGTATCCCAGTTAGACATATGACTCTCCTTTTCTCATTCAAAAAATTATTAGCTCTACTTTACTAGCACCCTTACCAAATTTCAAGAAATATATCAAAAAATCCATCCTTCAAGGATGGATTTGCTTATTCATAGCTAGCAGCAACATTTTGATAATGAGCAACTTCATCATCACTGCAACGCACAAAATGTCCAGGACGGATTTCATGCATGGTACGTTCTTTACCATCGCCCTCTTCTTTTTGTACATCATAGTCTATACGCTTACGATTTCGTTCAATTTCTGGATCAGGCACTGGAACTGCCGAAATCAAACTCTTAGTATAGTCATGCAACGGACGATCATAAACATCATCGGCTGGTCCTACTTCGAGTAACTTACCAAAGTGCATAACACCAATGCGGTCAGAAATAAATTTAACCATTGATAAGTCATGCGCAATAAATAAGTAAGTTAGCCCATGCTTTTTCTGCAATTCTATCATCAAGTTAACAACTTGCGCTTGAATCGAAACATCTAACGCCGAAATAGGTTCATCTGCAACGATAAATTTAGGTTCTACTGCCAATGCACGTGCAATTCCGATTCTTTGACGCTGCCCACCAGAAAATTCGTGAGGGAAACGACTAGCATGATTCTTATTCAAGCCAACCGTTTCAAGTAATTCTTCTACTCTCTGACGACGTTCTTCTTTTGATTTAACTAAATGGTGAATGTCCAAACCTTCCGCAATAATATCCTCTACTGTCATTCTAGGATTTAATGATGCATATGGATCTTGGAAAATCATCTGTGCGTCACGCCGAAATCTCAATTTATCTTCACGTTTCTTCAGATTTTCAATGTTTTTTCCCTCAAAGATAACCTCACCAGCAGTTGGTTGATAAAGCTGTAAAATTGAACGGCCAGTCGTAGTTTTACCTGAACCTGATTCACCTACTAAACCGAAGGTTTCTCCTTTATGGATATCAAAACTCACATCATCTACAGCTTTAGTGATTGTACGTCCATTTTTGAAGTATTGCTTTAAATGCTTTACTTGCAAAATCTTTTCTTTTTCTGACATATAAATCTCCTCTCGCTGTTGCTAGTTTTGTACCTTATTTTCTTCTTGCATCAATTCAAATTTCTTCCAACGTCTTTGAATTTCAGCCGGTGGTTCTACTTTAGGTGCTCCTGGTGCAAGTAACCAAGTAGCCGCATAATGTGTATCTGATACTTTGAAAAATGGTGGCTTACGCTCAATATCAATTTTCATTGCATACTTGTTTCTTGGTGCAAACGGATCACCCTTAGGTGGATCAAGTAAATCTGGGGGTGTACCCGGAATTGATTCCAAAGTATCGCTTTCTAAAGTTGGCATTGAATTAATCAATCCCCAGGTATATGGATGTTGTGGATTATAAAAGATATCATCAACAGTACCATATTCAAGAAATTCACCAGCGTACATTACAGCAACTCGATCTGCCATTCCGGCAACAACACCTAAATCGTGGGTAATAAAGATAATTGAAGTCTTTACTCTCTTTTGTAAATCCTTCATTAAATCCAAAATTTCTGCTTGAACTGTTACATCTAACGCAGTAGTTGGTTCATCTGCTAATAAAATTTCTGGCTCACAAATTAAAGCAATTGCAATCACAATTCTTTGTCGCATACCACCAGAGAATTGATGAGGGTATTCATTAATTCTCTCTTCGGCATTAGGAATACCAACAGCTTTCATCATTTCCAAAGCCTTAGCCCAAGCTTCTTTTTTTGAAACGCCTTTATGCTTAATCAAAGGTTCAGCAATTTGTTGACCAATCTTCATGGTTGGATCCAGTGAAGTCATTGGATCTTGGAAAATCATGGCAATTTCATTACCACGAATTTTTTGCCATTCTTTTTCAGAAATATCCAATAAATTTTTACCGTGAAAATTTATTTCTCCACCCATAATTTGAGCATTACGAGCAAGAAGTCCAATAATTGAACGAGTAGTAACAGATTTTCCTGAACCTGATTCACCAACAATTGCCAAGGTTTCTCCCTCATTCAAATGAAAGGAGACATCACGAATTGCCTTTACTTCACCTGCATAAGTGTGAAAATCAATTTTCAAATTTTTAACATCCAAAATTTTCTTTGGCATTTAGTTTTGCCTCCTATCTTTGTCCTTTAGGGTCAAATGCATCACGCAAGCCATCACCAAGTAAGTTAAATGCAATCATCAAGATACATAAAACAATTGCTGGATACCACATCTGATATGGTAAGAATTGGAAGTTCTTTTGGCCTTCATTCAGAAGCACACCAAGTGAGGTTTCCGGTGCAGTGATACCAATACCAATAAAACTTAGGAATGCTTCAAAGAAGATTGCACTTGGGATAGTATACATGGTTTGAATAATGATTAAACTTGATAAATTAGGAACAAGATGCTTCCATGCAATTTTCCAACCTGATTCACCTAATGACTGTGCTGCCAAAACATATTCTTCATTTTTCAAACTCAATGTTTCTGCACGAATTTGCCGGGCCATTGTCGTCCAACTTGAAATAGCAATTGCTAAAATAATTGAAGTAATACCTGGTTTTAAAACAACCAACATTAGAACCACAATAATTAAGTTAGGAACGGAAGAAATAATTTCGATAATCCGTTGCATAACGTTATCGACTCCTCCGCCTTTCCAACCAGAAATTATTCCATACATAACCCCGATCGTTAAATCAAAGAAAGCAGCTACTAAAGCAACAATTAAAGAAATTTTTGTACCATAAATAATTCTTTGACCTAATGAACGACCTAAGTAGTCAGTTCCTGCTATGAAATACTTATCCTTAGGAACATTATTTTGAGCATAGGCATCAACCCATTGGCCATTTTGCTTAATTTTACCGTTAAGACCATTAATAGCGCTCAATCCCGGAACTTTAGCAGGTAAATTAGCGTACTGCGGATGTGATTTTACCAATGTAGATTTATTAATAAATGGCGTTGAACCAAAAGCAACTATAACCATAAAAATAATAACGATTGCAGAAATTACAGCTGCTTTTCTTTGTTTGAATCTTATCCAAACATTTTGACTAAATGAAAGTGCAGGCCCAGCAATTTTTTCACTATCTTGAGCTTGTCCTTTTGGTAAAGGTTCAAAAGCATCTGGACTAAGTTTTAAATCTTTTTCATCCATATCTCTAAGCCTCACTTCCTGCTAATCTAATTCGTGGATCGATTAATCCGTAAACAATATCAGTGATTAAAAGAACAATTACTAGACCAATACAGTAGACCATTGTAATACCCATGATTGTTGGATAGTCATTAGTCAAAATTGACTTAACGAATTGTTCACCAATTCCAGGGATATTGAAAATATTTTCAATAACCATTGAACCAGTCATCAACGCTACAGCATAAGGTCCAATCAAAGTCACTAATGGAATTACTGAGTTACGCATTGCGTGCTTTCTAATAACTTCCATTCTACTTAACCCTTTTGCCTTACCTAATTCAATGTAGTCACTACTCAAAGTATCAACCATGCTAGTTCTAATAAATCGAGCCGTTTCAGCAAGCGGACCTACAGCTAAAGCAATAGTTGGCAAGATGGTTTGAGAAAATTGACCCCAACCAGCGATCGGGAACCATCCCAGTTTTAAACCAATGTAATATTGAAGAAGAACTGCTAAAACAAAGTTAGGAACAGATTTACCAATAATTGAAAAAACAGTTGCAGTAGAATCAGCCCAAGTACCTTGTTTCATGGCTGCAATCGCACCAACGATAACGCCGAGCACAACACCAAGAATCAATGCTTGAAGACCTAATTGAACTGAAGCACCGAGACGAGCACCAATTAATGATGAGACAGGTTGATTACTGTATTGGAAACTTGTTCCAAAATCACCGTGCAGCATACCGACAATATAAATCAAGTATTGTTGCCATACTGGTTTATTCAAACCATATTGTTGGTCCATGATATGTCTTTGCGTCATCGTCATCTTTGCTTCATTGGCATACGGTGATCCTGGCATCAATTTCATTAAGAAAAAGGTTACCGTTGCTACAATAAACAAAGTGAGGATCATATATAAAATACGCTTTATTAAGTATCTAGCCATATTTGCAGCTCCTTACTTTTTATTTAATCTTCACATTATTTTTTAATGTTAGTTTCTATTATAGCAAAACACAAAAAAATATCTAGTCATAATTAAAAAAATAAGATAAAATCGCATTTTCTCTTATTTTTTTAATTACGCCGATTGTAAAATTAAATTGAACACTTGATAGAAAATAAAAAGTCCATTTGGAC
>NZ_PCZF01000060.1:0-8286 GCF_002554115.1 Lactobacillus sp. UMNPBX4 | reverse complement strand
GGTCCAGATGGACTTTTATTTTTATAAAGTGTTCAACTTGATTTTACAATCGGCGGTCTTATTTTGTTTAAAAATCACGAATCTTTTTAGCTAAACTAAAAGAAATAATTTCATCTTCGTTGGTTTTTTTATATGCTAATTCTTCATGCATATATCTAATAATGTCTTTAGCGTTGTAATCTTTAAATTTGGCAATTACAGCATCCAGTATTTCTTTATCTTGTACAGAAAGAACACTATATTTCACTTTATCCGAAGGATAAAAATGAATCATTTCGTAGCCTGAATTACTCCACTCTTCTTGTACGTTAATATTAGCTAAATCTACCATATTCCTATGTCCAATAGGAAGAGCACCCATACTTTTATGCTGATAGACTAATCCTGTAATTCCATAACCATATTTTTTATATGAGAGGCTATCTACATACCATAACATTTTCATTAATTTAACTTTATATAAATCAGCAACATGAAATGCAAAATAAGAAATAATAGCTTCTAATTTATCAATGTTTAAACGTTTTTGTCCATTTTTATCTGAAGGTTTTAAGTAAGCAACATAATTACTTTCCAATGCCTGACGAGACAGGTTTTCTCTACCATATAAGTCTAAATTACGTTTTACTTTTTCTTGAATCGATTTCTTTTTATCTTGTGTAAATTTAGAACCGTTTCTTTCTAATAAATTCAAAATAATTAATGGATCTTTACGAATTTGTTGAAGCATTCCATCATGACTTTCATCTTGGATTGATTTACTTTCATAACGAGAAATAGTTGCTTCACCCCACCCCAGCAATTGTGCTAACTCCACTTGTGATAAATTATAATCTTTACGAAGATCAACAATTTCACTAGAACTTAACAAATGATGTTTTCTCCGATATGCATCACGTGCTGCTAGCAAATTTTTATTAGCCATTTTAGTAGGGACAAATTCACGCTCATCTGGGTCTGCATTTTTACAATAATAATATTTTTCTTTATAAGTTATTATTTCACCCTTAATCTTAGCTTGGATAAGAGTTTCTCTTTCTTCTATTTCGTGTGCTTGATCACAGATGGGACAATCCTTTACATATATTCTTTTAATTAGTTTATTCATTTTATTGTCTCCTGAACTAGATCTTCATTACTTATATGGAAAATCTTTCATTTCGTATTGAGCGAAATGAAAGGACACACATACTATTTTTTTGGTACGCATCTGCTTAATTTTCAATTTGATATAAACTTGATGATTATCTATTTCTTTTGCAAAAACATACAAATACGGTGGATGATCATCATCCTTATCCAAGAGCACTTCATAATACTCTTTAATTGAAAGTTCTTTCAATCTTTCAACAACATCCTCAACAGCATAATCTAAGTCTAGCAAAGTTTGTGGCGTTGAATATCCATGAATTCCATGAGGAGTGCGATTTCTAATTAATAAGAAATCTCGATTAACATCAAATTGATTACTATTAAGTATTGATTTAAGATCATTCAAAAAATCATTTACAGTATTTCTACTAACCTGAATTGGAATCTTTACGATGTTAATCACCTCTCCCTCTCTAATGCACTATCAATTGATAGTATATAGAATCACCTGAAAATGTTCAATTAAATTTTATAATATTTACCAAAATATTAATCTTAATAATGCCTCTCTATAAATTGTATTTTTATTGTTGCTTTCATATAATAGTAAAAGAAAAAGAGCTAACGACTGATACTCGTGTAACTCAGGTAACTGAATCGTGTGAGCTAACCTTTACGGTTGGCTTTTTTTGTATCTTATTTTAACAAGTTATCATGTTATAATGTACGTAGGAAGATTGTCGCGTCCAATGATCATGGATGTATGCGCAACAAGACGATAACTTGCAAACGCGCGGTGGCTCTGCATAATAGCAGGGCTTTTTTATTTCCGATGATTACTAAAAAAGTGTCCGAGATTTTTCTCAGACACTTCTTTTCTACTATTCCTTACTCAACAAATCACGGACACGATCTGCCACCTTAAATTCACCAGAGAAGACCAAAATATCTCCCTGCTCAATCACAGTCGCACCACGTGGAATTAACCATTCATCCCCACGCTTAATTCTACTTACCGTAATCTGATCAATAAACTCTAAATCCATCAGTTGACGACTCGTATAATGCGTATTCTTCACTTTGACAGAATACAAAATGTTCTTCGTGTCAGTCATAATTCTGTAGACAGTTGGTGACTCGATCATTGCCCTCATCAATGCAGCATGCACATTGGTAGAGTTAAAGACTTCGATTCCCTTCTCATTAAACTCGGTCAAAGTCTTGCTATCAACTTCGCTAAGTCGGGCAATCACACGATTTACGCCCTTCTCTTTTGCAATCCGGGCAATCTTAATATTATCTTCGTCCGCGCGATTAGCCGCTACCACGATATCACCATCAAATACGCCATCTTTTTCAAGCGTTTCTTCGTCTAGATTTGGCAAAAAGGTTAAATTCTCTACTCGACTATCGTAAGTTTTATATTGATTCTTTTTGTCAGTGAACATCTTGACTGAATACCAATTAGCATGCAAATCATGAGCAACAGGCACAGTAACGGCATTCGCGCCAACAATTGCCACCTTTTCCTTAATCTTGTCTTCTGGTAACAAAACAAAGTTAGAGTTAAAGACAATCGGACTCAAAATGCAGACAATTACCGCAGCCAAAATGAAGGCATCAGACTGCGTTGATGTGATTGCGTGCAATTTCCGTGCAACTTGTAAAGTTGGCAAAACAATCGTAATAGTTGTTGCCGTCAAGAACCCACCAGCAAAAGCATTTTTCTTCTGAAAATAGCGCACATAAGTTAAAAGAACTGGTACTTTTGCAATAAATAAGAAAATAACTAACACTGGCAATAACATCAATGAAGACGGATGTGCAAAAAGTGAACGCAAGTTAAGTCCCACACCAGTCATAATGAAGAAAATCGGGATAAAGAAGCCATAACCAATTGAAGTCAACTTATCTTTAGTAGCTTCACTTGGCTCAAGCAACTTCATTACCATTCCGGCTAAAAAGGCACCTAAAATGTTTTCAGCACCAACAGTTTCTGCTACGGTTACCAATGCAAAAATCAGGAAAAAGGCTAACCGAATATCAAGTTGAGTGGTTGACTTAGTAATCTTAGCAAACCACAAATATGGCTGCTTAAATCGACGCAACAAGAAAATTGCAGCAACAAATAATAAGATAATCAACCACAATTGTTCCGCATTACCACCATTGATAGATGCATAAATTGTTAACAAAAGCAGTGGAATAACTTCGCCGAGTACGGCTGTTAACAAAATCGTCTGTCCGATTGGTCGACCTAAAATATCCTTTTCCTTCAAAGTAGCGATAACCACGCCAAGGGCCACAGTCATCAAGATAATTGCGGCCAACATGACTTCACTGAATAATCCGGTAAGTCGTAAGACATAGGCTAAAACAAAGGCCATGATCACGATCCCAATAAAGGCAGTAATCGCCGTCTTCAGCGGATCGACCGTCTTCCCTGCTTGCGACTTCCCTTTAGGATTATTTTTTCTTTGCAATAAATCAAAATCAATTTCCATCCCTGATAAAAACATCAACAAGATCACACCTAGATTAGATAAAAAGGTTAGATCATGCGTGGATGTAATCAAGTTAAAACCGCTGGATCCCATGATGATGCCGACGATAATCTCGGCAACCGCGGTTGGTACGTTACTAATCTGAAAGCGTGCCATAAATATTGGAATGACTAGCGCTAACAAAACTACTAAAAATAGTGATAGTTGTGCCATAAACTCCCTCTCTTTCAACACGAGTTAATTATTTCATTTTCAAAATTAAAACGCTAGATGATATTCTAACAAATAATCATCTAGCGTTAAATCAACTACACTTCTATTCAATATCTTTAGCTAAGATATATTGTGTAGCGTTAAGTGCATAATACTTTTGACCTTTAATTGTGATCTTGCTGCCGTAAGTTAATACGCGGCTGCCTTCCTTGACTTTGTTCTGCTTTTCAACGCGACCACTTCTAGTGTGCAAGTAGGTCTCGTTCTTTACTGTGCGGACAGTGGCATCAATGTTAGAAGCAACAACATATTGATCCTCGCCAATCTTGTAGTACTTCTTATTATTGATCATCTTGTAGCCCATCACAACGACAGGACTACCAGCCTTCTTCAAGATCTTGGTTCTCTTGCCCTTTTCGGTGTAAACATAAGCATCGTGACCAAGAGTTACCGCACCTTGAACTGCAGGTACTTCTTCCTTCGTCTTGTTTGGATCCTTAGTATGGGTATTTTCATTCTTCTTTTGCAAGTTGTAGTAATACTTGATTAAAGAATAGAACTGATCCATGTCGTAGCCCCACTTAGCAAAGTAGCCATCTGGGTCAACGTGATCGGTACCACCTAAGAATGTGCTGACAGCATGGTGAGACCAGATCGTCCCTTCACCATCATCACAGGCATTGTCTGGCTTAAGATCATAACGGTGAAGCAGTTTTGCGATATAAATAGCATCATTATTCACTGACTTAGCAAATGCATCCCTAGTATTTTCTTCACAAAGCTCAATCTGGATAAAACGGTTGTTAGCCTTAGGACCTGCACCCCAGGTACCCATATCTGGTGATCTCATCTGAATAACTTGCTTGCTATCAACAAAAGCATGAACGTAAGCATTAATATTCATCCACTCACGGTTAAAGTAAATTGCTTCATCGTGGGCAGTCGCGCCAGGATCGTCAGTTTCGTGAACTACGATTCCTTCTGGCTTGCCATTTTCATATTCGACACCAGGGAACTTATTATACTTAATACCTTCGAGCTTCAGCATCTTGTATAAATAAGTCACACCGCTATATTTATATTTTTTGGCGAGCGAGTTGATTGATTCAGCATGAACTGTTTGACTTTGGATATTAATCGCTGTAATCAGCCCCAATACTGCAATTAAAGTTGCTAAAACTTTCTTTAATTTCAAATCAGGCCCCCGTTCTTATTACATGAAGTTTGATTTCTTAATGTATTGACGGATACCGATTCTGTAATACTTCTTGCCATTGATCTTAACAGCACTTCCGTATGTAGCAACTTGTTCATTCTTCTTACGCTTTAAAGTGTTGTCGCGGTTGCCATATTGGTTATAAACATAGGCATTATGCTTCAAGAATCTAAGAGTACCATCAATGTTACCGGCTGCAATGTATTCATTTTCGCCTACACGGTAGTAAGTCTTCTTCTTAATAGTCTTAGTACCGTAAGTAGCGATTAACTTGGTGCCTTCTTCATCGTTGACCTTGTACATCTTGCCCTTGATCTTCTTGCCTTTGGCATCGTAGACATAGGCATTGTGCATCAAGTTCTTTTCAACCTTGGTTGCACCCTTTGGAGCCTGAGTACTTGGTTCGCTAGTAGTTGTCTTACCCTTGGTTAAAGAAGTACCGTTGATCCAGCCTTTACCTTCAATGTACATTCTAGTTGAACCATCATTGTAGGTAATGGTCTTAGTTACAGTAACCTTTTCGCCGCTCTTAACAGAACCAACAGCCTTAGCTACTGAATGGTTAGTTGGCCAGTTATAAACTGAACCTGACTTATCAACAGTGTAGTGCTTGGTAGCCTTAGAAATCACTGGGTCATATTGGTTCAAATTATGACTAGTGATTCTAGAATTAAGTGCAATATCATACTTGCTGTCGGTAGCATAAGTACCAGTTAAAGCCTTGGTTGCTTCGGCATAAGTGTTAGCATTCTCAAGCCAAGCGCCCTTGTAGCGAAGTGGTTGCCAAGTAACACCATTACGCAACTTGCTACCATTATCTTCAAATGATTCTTCAAAAGAATTATATTTTCTAAACTTGGCATTAATGTAGTAGCTCTTACCATTCTTGCCCTCTTCACGAGTCTTGGCAGAATAAGTAGCGCCACCCCAACTATCGTCAGCCTTCATACCAAAAAGATTGTTTGCATTAACTGCAAGACCTGATTGTCCCCAACCAGATTCCACGATAGCTTGTGCAATCATTACTGATGGATAAGTACCATATTTCTTAGCAGCTTTAACAGCTTGCTTAGCGGCCTTATTTAAGAATGCTGTTTGCGCATCAGTAGCAGCAGAAACCTTTTGGCTACGAAGATCATTAATTGCAGAAATATTAGATGCTGGGGCAATTGTGGAAGTCAACACAACTGCGGCAGCTATGCTGGTCAAAAGTCTCTTCTTCATGAAATTTCCTCCTTGTATAACACCCTTCATTGTATCTAGCAAATAAGCAAGAAACAAGCCATTCATACCATTTGTACGGAAAAAGTAATATTTCTATTACACTGTTTTTATTGTGTTTGGTGGGAGCTGTACAATCTTAAGAAAGTGTATGGTGATATTTAATTCATTAGGTACTTTTAACAGATTTCATTATAATATTTGTAGGCACGAGATTTAATATGAAGGAGACTATTATGAGTAGAGATGCATACTTTTTTGATAAAGTCGAAGACTTGGTATCATATCTTGAAGCAAAACTTACTAACCCTACTCCATTGAAAATTCAAAAATCATTGTATTTCTTATGGGCCTTCTATGCTGCAACATACGGAAGCATTGATTATTCTAATGAAAATAGTGAATTTTCAGAAACTATCAAATACCCAAAAAGATTATTTAAGGCGAACTTTGAAGCTTGGCAATACGGCCCCGTCCTAAACAAAGTTTATGGAGAAGATAAAAATAACTCAATCACGCCAAGTTTAGAGAAAAAGCGTTACTCTAATTCGATGGAAAAAGATGTTTGGTCATTTATTGATGATATGATTGCACAAATTGATCCTATTAATGATTTTGGATTAGTAGCTAGATCACACCAAGATAGTGCTTGGAAAAAGGCTTATAAGGCCGGTCAATCACATTGTCCCATGAATGAAGAAGAGATTATTGAAGATTACAAGGAATATGCCGCAACCACAAATGCCTAAATTTCGTCCCAAATTAGTAACCAACCATAATAACCCCAGCCTAACGACTGGAGTTAAATTATTTAATCAGCATACTGCTGGTCAGCTGAATGCTCACAATGCTGATGTAAAAATTCTATTTTTTGACCAATTTTTAAATTCATTTAAAGACGAAAAGAATGAATTCTCCAACTTTGTTGACCGTCTAGGGAGTCAACTACCCTAGACTGAAGTCTAGGGCTTAGTGGCTCGTTAGCTTGCGCTAACCAGAACACCAACTTGCTTAGATACGGACTTGACTTACCAGCAGTAATCTTTTGACTATTGCCGATAGAGGTCGTCTAATTACCAAAGCCTTTTAAGTCCGCGAGTTGCTAACGGACTGCAGCCTTTCTAGGCTGCTTTTTTTATTTTAGGATTTTGCCACTTGCTTAATCCTTTTTCTAAGATGTTCACTGCCGCATTCCAATCACGAATATGGTGCGTTCGACAGATTGGACAAGTCCATTCCCGATCCTTAAGGGTTAATTTCTTATAGCTATTTTGTCCCATAATACTGCCACAAGCATGACAGCGTTGAGTAGTATATTTAGGATCAATTGTTAGAAATTCTTTACCATATAGATCTGCCTTATAAGCCAGCATATTCAGGAAACTACGCCAGCCGACATCAGAAATGGCTTGATACAAGGCATGATTCTTTAACAGGTTTCTGTTTCTTAATTCCTCGGCAACTACTAAATCGTGGTTTTTGATTAGTGTAGTTGAGAGTACTTGTAAAAAGTTATTACGCTGTCTTCTGATCTTATCGTGCAGTTTAGCGACTATTAGACGCTGTTTTTGATAGTTTTTTGCTAGCCACAAATTGCGTCCTTCTTTTTTTGCCCGGCGCTGCCTGCGAGACAAGACACGTTGGGCATGGGCCAGCTTCTTTTTGGTTTTGCGATAAAATCGTGGATTAGCGACCATTGCTCCGTTAGATGCTGTTAGGAAGTTATCTAAATTGAGGTCAATGCCAATTTGACTTTGTGTTTTAGGTAATTCCTTAACAAAAGCAGTATCACTGCCTAACTGCATAGACAGGTAGAACTGGTCATCAGCGGTCTTTTTTATCGTGACTGTGCCAATTCTAGTTGGAATCTGCTTAAGCAAGCGCTCTTTAATCAGTTTTCTAAAACCAGCAATGCGGACAATTCCCAGCTTAGGCAATTTAATATGTTTAGCATCAATAAACCTAGCTGTCCCGTTATCAAGATAGGCTTCTTTTTGCTTAGGATATTGACAGTTGGTCTGATATGACCAGTCGCTGCGT
>NZ_PCZF01000005.1:0-63095 GCF_002554115.1 Lactobacillus sp. UMNPBX4 | reverse complement strand
ATTAAAAAATCAATTTACGAGAAAGATCTATTTACACAAAAGATTTGACAGTTTCTTAAAAATATATTTTTATTGTAAACACTGGATTAATTATCTATTCTAGTGAAGATTTTATTTTTAAGTGTTGTAGAGGATTATTAGACATGAATAAAATTACTAAAAAGCAAAAGATGAGTTTTGCGGGATTGTTGATCGCCATAGGTATTGTGTATGGTGATATTGGAACAAGTCCGTTATATGTAATGAAATCAATTGTGACTGAAAATGGCGGGATTGCCAACGTTAATCGAGAATTGATCGTTGGTTCAATCTCGTTAATTCTTTGGACAGTAACTTTGTTGACTACTGTCAAATATGTCATGATTGCTTTGAAGGCAACTAATCATGGCGAAGGAGGAATCTTCTCTCTTTATGCTTTAGTTAGAAAAAGAGCCAAGTGGCTGGTTATCCCGGCTCTGATTGGTGGTGCAGCTCTGCTTGCCGATGGTACTTTGACACCAGCAGTGACCGTTACCACTTCGATTGAAGGGTTAAAGAATATGCGCTTTGGTGATGTGATTCCGGTTCCTTCTCAAGAAGTTGTAATTATGATTACTATCATCATTTTGGTAATTCTATTCTCAATTCAGAGGATGGGAACCAGCGTTATTGGTAAAGCATTTGGTCCAATTATGCTGGTATGGTTTACCTTTTTAGGAGTAGTTGGCATTGTTAACTTGAGCCATGATTGGAGTCTTTTGGAAGCGATTAATCCCATTTATGCTATTCGAATTTTGTTTAGTCCAGCTAATAAAGTCGGGATCCTAATTTTGGGTTCTGTCTTCTTGGCTACTACTGGTGCTGAAGCGTTATATTCGGATGTTGGACACGTAGGTAAAGCGAATATTATGGGCTCTTGGCCATATATATTTGTTTGTCTTTCATTAAACTACCTAGGCCAAGGCGCTTGGATTTTGCATAATGCTAGCTATCATGCTGGTAATGGTGACTTCAATCCATTCTTTGAAGTTGTTCCTAGCAATTTGCGTCTTTTTGCCATTGCCTTGGCTACGATCGCAGCTATCATTGCTTCCCAGGCATTGATTACTGGATCGTTTACTTTGGTCGCTGAGGCCAGCAGTTTAAAGTTTTTACCAAGAATGAATATTATTTATCCTTCAACTGAAAAAGGACAAATTTATATTCCATCAATTAACAAAATGATCTGTGTGGTAACTGTAGCAATTGTGTTCTTATTCAGAACTTCACACCACATGGAAGCAGCATATGGTTTGGCAATTACTGTCACTATGTTGATGACTACAATATTATTGTTTGAATACTTGGGTAAAAAAGGCAAACCACTTTACTTACGTGTGATCTTTTTGATTGCATTTGCTTTTATTGAAGGGATGTTCTTAATCTCCAGTTTGACTAAATTCTTACATGGCGGTTACGTAACTGTTTTAATTGCTGGCTTTATCTTGGCAATCATGTATGTTTGGTTTTATGGAAATAAGATTCGTGATAAGCGTGAAGCTAAGAATGCTTACGTTCGTTTAGACGAGTATACAGAAATGCTGACAGATTTAAGCCACTGCGAAGATTACCCTGTTTATGCCACTAATGTTGTTTATATGGCAAAGGTTAAGTATAATAAGTACGCGTGGTGCTAGTTAAATCGTTTTAGTTAATAAAAAAGTCCAATTAGACTAGACTCAAGTTGTAAGTAATTTAAATAGAAAAGAGTCTGATCTAATTGAACTATCTCAAGCTTAAGCGTTTTTCTCACCATTTACAAGTTAGTTTTAATCGGTTAAATGTGATTTGTCGCTCGCTATATAAGCTTTATGCGCCTGATGGACTTAAACATCGTAAAAATGTTGATCAGACCAAGCTTCCTGATAGTTCTATCTTAGCGATGCTCATTTGGCAAACTGAAATTGGGATTGAGTCTCAACGAAGATTTTGTAAATTCTTTGTTGGCTTGTCTCATTCTCGCTTTAATCGGCGAGCTCGGATGCTCTTGCCTCTAATTCGTTGTATCCGTCAGGCTTGGAATCAAGAAGTAAAGACAGCTGGAGAATTTTTGATTATTGATAGTTTCCCAGTGCCAGTTTGCCAGCCTGTTCGCAATTATCGTGTCAAGATCTTTCGGGGCGTAGCTGATATTGGTTATAAAGCAACCAAGAAAGTCTATTATTATGGCTTCAAGGTCCACGCAATAGTAAGCGATGATGGCTATCTGCTTAACTATGCAGTTACTAAAGCGTCAGTACATGATGCCAAAGAGACAGTAGAATTGATGATCGATGCTCATCCAGCCAACCATTATCTTTTAGGAGATGAAGGTTATTTAGGCAAAAATCTAGCTACTAATCTAAAGCGCATGGGATATGTGCTTTGGATGCCATATCGTAAAAATATGCAAGGAGCTAGAAGGCATAATGATCATCAATTGATGGCAATTAGAAGAAGCATTGAAAGCGACTTTTCTTTGCTTAGTTATTACAACGCTGAGAATAATCGAGCAAGAAGTCCAGTAGGCTTTCAACAGCGGCTAGAAATAGCTATTTTAGCTTATAATATGGCATATTGTCTAGAACGATTTAACTAGCACCACGCGTGATCTAGATAATTCTGGTAATATTTATATTACTAGTCAAAAATCACCAAGTTTAAGTAATGGTTCATGGTCATACTATCACAAGGAAATTGTAAAGATTCCATTTTATGCTCGTAATGACCAATCTCAATGGGAAAATGTAAATTTAAGTGCATTTGGTGGATTAGATATTTCAGGTGAACATAGTGAAGTTGAAAGTATCCAAATCATTGATGAGAATCACGGTTACTTAACTGTTGCATACCATGCTAATGTTAACGGTAAAAATAAAACTGTTTCAAATAAGGTTTATGAATTAGCTTGGGACTAAATTTCAGATATCAAGATTAATTGAAAAAAGTATAGCTTTTGTCTTTACCTTTTATGTGTATAGAATAAAATATGTACAAATCGAATAAAACGGTTTCAATTTTATTTTGAAAGGTTAGGTATTGCCATGAAGCTTTTAAACCGATCAGACAAAGAATTAATCATTCTAAGCTGGCCAATTTTTATTGAATTTCTCTTCAATGTGATGGTGGGAAACGTCAATGTATGGATGATTTCTCACTTTGATGAAGTGGCTGTAGCTGCTGTTGGTGCCTGCAACCAATTTTTTGGCTTGTCATATAATGTTTATGGGTTTGTAACGGTAGGTACACAAATCATGATTGCGCAATTTCTTGGTGCCAAAAAAACACAAAGAGATTCCTAAGGTAATGAATACAGCAATCTTTGGAGCAATTGGAATTGGTTTGCTTTTAGGAGCTATTTTTATTCTTTTGCCATATCCTCTGTTACGCTTCTTGAACATTCCAGATGATGTAATTGCAATTGCGATCCCTTATATGCAGCTGTACGGAGCAGGAACGATTATTTTGGCGTTAAATTCTGTCATGTTAGCCTGCTTGAGAACGCATGGTTTAACCTTGCAAGCTTTGATTGTGCCAACTATCGCTAATATTCTTGCGGTTTGTGGGAATTATTTGGTGCTGTTCTCACCATTCGGCTTACCTAATTTTGGCGTTAGAGGGATTGCAATCTCAGGTATCTTTGGCCAATTTTGTGCGGGGATTGTAGCAATTTATTTAGTTAAGCGATATGTGAAGTTCAATGTGTTAAAAGTTAACTTCAAACGGTTTTCGATACCATTTTTAAAACAAATTCTTAAGTTAGGATTACCTTCATCAGGTGAATCAGTCTCTTATTCTGGGGCTCAAGTGGTAGTCACAATGATTGTTGCTACTTTAGGAACTAATGTATTGATTACCAAATCGTATGTTTCAGCGATTACCCAATTTGTATTTTTAACGGCTTCAGCCTTATGTCAAGGAAATCAAATTGTTATTGGTCGTACTGTTGGCGCAAAAGATTTCGAAGGAGCATATCAAAGAGGCTTTCGGTCAATGGTACAAAATGTGGGAATTTCAACTTCAATTTCAATCGTGACCTTTATTTTTATTACGCCAATTATGCATATTTATACAAATAAACCTGAAATCATTGAATTGGCACGCTGGGTTTTCTTGGTCGAAATTATTCTTGAAGCAGCAAGAGCGGTTAATATGACTTTGGTAGGATCATTAAATGCGAGTGGGGATGTTAGATTTCCGCTTGCATGTAGTTTAACTGTGCTATGGCTAATTAGCTTGCCATTTTCATATTTATTGGCAATTGTCTTTCATATGGGGTTAGTAGGTGTATGGATTGCATATGCGATCGATGAAAGTTTGCGCGCAATGTTGATGATCTACCGGTGGCATCATGGTACTTGGAGAACCAAGTCACTGTTTGTATAGTTGTTTTCCCTGTGATTTAATTAAATTATAAGTTAAGATGATATTTATTTAACGGTTTGGATAAGTAAGGGGGAATTAGGTGGATAATGACGCGATTGTAATGACTGAAGGCTCATATCGAAGTCAGATAATTAAATTTGCAATTCCACTATTTTTGGGAAATTTATTCCAACAAATGTATAGTGCTGCCGATTCGTTGGTAGTTGGTAATGTAATTGGGTCGAATGCTTTAGCTGCAGTTTCATCGTCTGGAAGTTTGATCATGTTGCTAATCGGGTTATTCCAAGGACTAGCGATGGGTGCAGGAGTAGTAATAGCACAATGTATTGGTGCTAAAATTGATCAACACACACGCGAAGCAGTGGCTACAGTGGTTGCTGTGGGCTTTATTTGTGGCTTTTTGTTGATAATCATTGGTGTAGTGTTGACTCCACAAATTCTGATATTAATGGGAACGCCAAAAAGCATTATGCCTGAATCAGTAGAATTCTTACGAGTATACTTTTTGGGATCAATGGGCTTTGTTATGTACAACACTTTTATTAGTATCCTTCAAGCCAATGGTGATAGTAAGGGTCCTTTGTATTACCTAATTGCCTCATCAGTAGTAAATATTGCTTTTGACATTATTTTTATCTATTGGCTTCATTTAAGCGTTGGCTTTTCAGCTTTGGCTACAGTAATAGCACAAACATTTTCTGCTTGTCTTGCTTATAATAAATTGCGTAAGCTAAAAGGTCCAAGTCGGGTAGATCTGCGCCATCTTAAAATATATCGGCCGATGTTGAAGCTGACGATTGATTATGGTTTACCATCAGGATTACAGAATTCGTTAATTTCCGTGTCTAATGTGGTTATTCAATCATATATCAACATGTTTGGTGCACATGCAGTTGCAGGAATCGGGGCCTATACTCGCGTTGAGGGTTTTGCTTTTCTACCAGTAACTAGTTTCACTTTAGCTTTGACGACGTTTGTGGCGCAAAACCTTGGTGCCGGAAAAATTAAGCGAATTAAAGAGGGTGTTCGGTTTGGAGTGATTTTGGCAGTGCTGATTGCGGAAATAATCGGCTTAAGCGTATTTACCTTTGCGCCGCAACTGATCGCGCTATTTGATCCGACGCCTTCGGTCGTCGCCTTTGGTGTTGGGCGTGCAAGAGTTTGTGGTTTCTTCTTTTTCTTGGTTGCGATTACGCATTTAATTGCTTCAGTAATGCGTGGTGCAGGGAAAGCGACGATCCCAATGTTAGCAATGATGCTTTGCTGGGTTGTAGTAAGGTTAGCAGTTTTATTAGGTACCAAGCCATTTTTCCAGGATATTCGGATGGCCAACTGGATTTATCCGGCTACTTGGTTCTTAAGTACCATAGTTTTATTGAATGCTTATCGTCATCTTGATTTTGCTTTAATCAGCCAACAAACTAGAAAAGAAGCGTAAAATTTTAAACTAAATAATGTCAAACAAGCCAAATTATGATCAATATTTGGCTTGTTTGCTTTTTGAGCTTTGAGTACAATTGTGGTAATGATAATGAAAGCGAATACATATGAGATGAAAAATTATCTAAGTATTGATATTGGTGGGACTAACTTAAAATATGCTTTGTTAGACAATGCCGGCAATATTATTGAAAAGGGCAAAACAAAATCACCACATGAAAAAGAAAAGTTCTTGACGACAGTTGATCAAGTAGTTAAAAATTACGCTGAAAAAGATATCAAGGGTCTAGCTTTTTGTGCACCAGGTAAAATTGAATACACGAAGATTCATTTCGGTGGCGCATTGCCATTTCTTGATGGGATTGATTTTTCAGAAATATATAAGGATCTCAACATTCCAGTCGCAGTAATAAATGATGGCAAGGCTAGTGTTTTGGCTGAAAATTGGCTAGGAAATTTGAAGGACTTGCAAAATTGTGCTGCTATTACTCTTGGTTCAGGAGTAGGTGGCGGAATAATTGTGAATGGTCGCTTATTAAATGGTGCTCACTTCCAAGCCGGTGAATTGAGCTTCATGGTTTTAAAGATGGCCAAAGAAATGGGTTTTGATGATATTGCTGGAACTATGGGCTCGGCAGTTCGCATGGTTAGCCAGGTCATTAAAGCGATCGGCAATGAGGATGAAACTGATGGCTTAGCTGCTTTTGAAGCTATCAATTCGGGCAATGAGCAAGCTTTGAAAATACTACGTTCCTATTGCTGGGATGTGGTTGGCATCATTGTTAATATCCAATCAGTAGTAGATTTGACAACAATTGCGATTGGTGGTGGAATCTCAGCGCAACCGATTCTAGTTGAAGAAATCAATCGTGCATATGATCAATTTTTGGATCAAATGCCAATGTACAAGATGACTTTGACTCGTCCTAAGATTGTTGAAGCTAAATTTAAGAATGATGCAAATTTATTTGGAGCTTTATACAACTTGTTGCTACACGTTAATGGTGAAAAACTATAATGTCTGAAAAGAATCTTCACGAAGTAGTAATTCCTACCGATCCGTTAAACGTATGGTATTTCGTTTTTCATGACAATAAAATTCCGTTTTATATTGCTCCGCATTGGCATCGTGGGATTGAACTTAGCTATACGATAAGAGGAAACATCGATAATTTTCAAATTAGCGGTAAAAAATATAACACTAAGCCTGGAAAAATCTTTATTGTTAATTCTCAGGAAATACATTCGATTAGAAATCGTTCTGGAGAACAAGATTTAGCTCTATCAATAATTTTTCCGTATAGTGTAGTCTGCAGGCTGTATCCGCAAATCAGTGAGGAGATTATTGCTATCAATGATCCAACTAGTTTTACTGATCTGCAAACGCGTGGTGCTAGTTAAATCGTTTTAGTTATCAAAAAAGTCCAATCGGATTAGACTCAAGCTGTAACTTAGATTAATAGAAAAGAGTCTGATCTAATTGAACTACCTCAAGCTTAATCGTTTCTCTCACCATTTACAAGTTAGTTTTAGTCGCTTAAATGTAATCTGCCGCTCTCTGTATAAACTCTATGCTCCCGATAAGCTTAAACATCGCAAAAATGTTGATCGTACCAAGCTTTCTGACAGCTCTATCTTAGCGATGCTCATTTGGCAAACTGAAATTGGGATTGAGTCTCAACGAAGATTTTGTAAATTCTTTGTTGGCTTGTCTCATTCTCGCTTTAATCGGCGAGCTCGGATGCTCCTGCCTTTAATTCGCTGTATCCGTCAAGCTTGGAATAAAGAAGTAAGGGTTGCTGGAGAATTTTTGATTATTGACAGTTTTCCTGTTCCAGTTTGTCAGCCTGTTCGCAATTATCGCGTTAAAATTTTCCGTGGCATAGCCGATATTGGCTATAAAGCCACCAAAAAAGTCTACTATTATGGCTTCAAGGTCCACGCGATAGTGAGTGATGATGGCTATCTGCTTGATTACGCAGTTACTAAGGCGTCGGTACATGATGCCAAAGAGACGAGCGTATGGGATATGTGCTTTGGACGCCATATCGCAAAAATATGAAAGGCTCTAAAAAGCATAACGATCACTAATTAATGGCAATTAGGAGAACGATTGAAAGCGACTTTTTCTTGCTTAGCTATTACAATACTGAAAACAACCGAGCAAGGAATCTAGCAGGCTTTCAACAGCGGCTAGAAATAGCCATTTTGACCTATAATATGGCATATTGTCTAGAACGATTTAACTAGCACCACGCGTATAATAAGTTCATTAAGCGTGAGATACTTTATTCAATTTTGGATAAAAGACCTAAACGTGCTAAAGCCTATTGGTTTGTTACTGTCAATGTAACAAACGAACCATATACCGCAGAATATGCAGTAAATACGTACGGTACTAAGAACGTAATCAACGTTCAGCTTTATCTAGGTTTTAGAAAGCAAACTAGCGTTAACGTCTACTTACGGCAAATTGTTCATGAATTGATTGCAGATGGTACTATTGAGGCTCAACTACAAAGATTCACTACTACTCCTGGTAGAGATGTAGGTGACTTCTCCTTCGTCATTGTTAATGATGCAATTAGTCCATTAACTAAATTGACTGGTTATGAGAAGTTTATGGTCGAGGCTAGAGTCTGGCTGCAAAATCTATCTTCTAACCCAGCTTCTTGGTTTGGTTTAGAGTATGCAGATACAGTGGTAGAACGAGTACCATTGATCTTAGGCAAGCATCAAGAAAGCTATATTAAGCGAATTAAACCTAAGAAACAAACTAAAAAGTAACTGAAAAAAGTCTAGCCAAGCTAGGCTTTTTTCAGTTAGATTAGATCGAACCACTTTTTTATTTGGTCGGTTTTTTGTTATTATAAATATACTTAATACGCTTAGAAGAGGTAGAATTTATGAATAAGAAACCTTTAATTATTAGTACAGATCCAGGAATTGACGATATTGCAGCAATGACGATCAGCCTTTTTGCTAAAGAACTTGATGTCAGAATGATCGTGCCAACCTGGGGAAATGTTCAACTTGAATATACTTTGCAAAATACTTTGAATTTAGAAAAGTTTTTGCACACCAAGGTTCCCGTAGTAGTGGGGGCTAATCAACCATTAGTTGCACCAATGATTAGTGCCGCATCAGTACATGGTAAAACTGGTATCGCTGGCTTTGATTTTGAAGAAGCAGATCGCAGTTTGGTTAAGCCAGGCCTTGCTGCAACTGTGATGGCTGAAGAAATTAAGAATAGTCCTGAAAAAGTTACTTTACTTGGAATTGGACCGTTAACTGACTATGCTTTGCTTTTTAAACAATATCCTGAAGTAAAGAAAAATATTGATCAAATCGTCATCATGGGCGGTAACATCGGTCGCGGCAATCACAGTCCACTTGCTGAATACAATATTGCGGGAGATCCTGAAGCTGCTCAAGTTGTTTTCCACAGCGGTTTACCAATTAAGGTGGCGCCGCTTGAAATCGGCAATAAGGCTCATTTAACCCAAGATCAAATGAGCAAGGTAAAGGAATGTGGTGAAGTCGGCAACATGCTTTACTCACTATTTTCACATATTCATGAGCCAGATGGTGATCCTCGTATTAAGATTTATGATCCAACGGCTGTGGGCATTTTGCTTCATCCAGAAATGTTTACCTTGAAAAAGGCTAACGTAGAGATTGAATTGCGCGGTCAATTTACATATGGTGCAAGTGTAATTAACTTTATGGATCAAGAACATGCTAATGCAGAAATTGCAACAGATGTAGATCTAGAGCAATTTTCAAAGTGGTTTATTGATAGTATTAAAAATTCTGATCAAGGAAGAGAATAATGGCAGATTATGTTTATCGGACAGTAATGCAGGATATTAAACAAAATATTTTAAATAATAAATATAATGGGATGCGGATTCCCGATGAGCGTAGTTTAGCTAAGCATTATGACGTTAGTCGTTCATCGATGAAACGAGCCCTAGAATTATTGGCCCAACAAGGGATCGTTTTTAAAAAGCGAGGTAGTGGCACGTTTATTAATCCACTGTATTTGAAAAATCAGGCGATGTTTCGTTATGACGGCTCGAACTTGGGAATCACTGATAGTTTTAAGGTGCCTGGTAAAAAGCAGCAAATAAAACTGTTAGATTTTCAGGTGATTAAAGCTACCAAAGAAATTGCGGAAGACTTATTTTTAAATGAAAATGCTTTTGTTTATGAATTCAAGCGCCTGCGTTTACTCGATGAACAGCCATTTTTGATTGAAACAGGTTATTTACCTATTAAAATTATGCCGGAATTGAAGCCTGAAACGTTGCAGAGCTCTTTATTTAATTATTTGGAAGATGAACAAAGCAAAACTGTAACTAAGGCATTTTTGAATATTACAGTTGAGCCTTCGAATGCTGAAGATCAAAAGCAGATGCATTTAAAAGAAAATGAGCCAGTTGGTGTTATGGAAGGTATTTTCTTTTTAGATGATGGAACGCCGTTTGAAGTGTCAAACATGCGAGTTCATTATCACTACATGAATTTTAATACTTTTGTTAATTTGGGGAAATAGAAATATTATATGAAGCAGCCATTTAATGACTGCTTTTTTTTGACTAGCGTAAATATGATATAATATCAGTGGGAAATCCCACGGAAAGAGAGGGCTTAATTATGCAAGTCGTTAATAATTACATTGCTCATACAGATAGTAAAAAGAGAATAACATTACGTAAATCTAAATTTAAATATTATGATGTTAAGGAATATGATAATGGATGTTTAGTTTTAGAACCTAGAGAATTGGTTAAGCCAAAAGATGTTTCAAATAAGGCTCTGGAAGTAATGGATGAATCTATTGCAAACTTTGAGAAAGGAAAAGTGTCTGCTCCAGTAGACTTATCAGATTTTTAGAATGCGGTTTAAAATCAAAATGGGTATTCCCCAGATGGCTGAATTATGGCAGGAATTACAGGTAAGTTATCGGAATGGTTCAATTAGTAAAAAAGATACAGTTTTATACAAAAAATGGGGAAAAGCATTAAAATCGCTATCTGAAGATCCTTAATATCCTGGATTACGTACTCATGAAATATCTTCTTTATCAGCTAGATACGGCATGAAAGTTTGGCAGTCTTATTTAGAAAATAATAATAGTGAAGCTCGGCGAATGTTTTGGGTTTACGGCCCTAATCGAAGAGATATTACTATCATCGGATTAGATCCCCATCCAGAAAGTAGAAAAAATGGTGCATATAATAGAGTAGAATTGTCTAATTTGCCAAAATAATGTATTATTAGATAGTTAAAAGGTGCATAAGTGCGAAGAAAAAATAGGACTTTTATTGTGAAAGTCCTATTTTCTTTTTACTCATTCAAATATTTATCTAGCACTTGCAAAACACCATCATCATTATTGCTTGGTGCAATATATTTAGCGACTTTTTTAAGTGCAGGTTCAGCATTTTCCATAGCATAGCTATAGTCGGCGAGTTCCAGCATTTCTTTGTCGTTCATGCCATCGCCAAACGCAATTAATTCACTAGGCTTAGCATCGAAGTAACGTAAAAAGTATTTTAACGCGATACCCTTGTTGACGCTATAAGGAACGATATCCATTAGCCCGAATCCACTTGAAGTACAGTGGATTTTTTCTGCGTGGTGGGCATTGAATTCCTTTTCTAATTCTGCTGAAAAATCATATCGATAACTCAAAGTTAGTTTAGTAATTTGATCATGAGGACTTACGGCGGTCATTAAGTCGGGTACTTCCACACGATCAGGATAGTAGAAGTTCATTGTTTGCTTAAAGGCAGGGGATGCATCCATCGTTGTATATGAGCTATTGATGCCAGTGACGATGACGGAACTCTCAGGATAATGAATTTGAATAAATTCTAGTAATTCCATTGTAGTTTTGTGAGTTAATAGGTGAGTGCTGATAATGTTGTCATCTTGAATAAGAAGTGAGCCATTGTCGGCAATCATGTCAATTCTATCTAAAAATCCAGTGAAATCTTTTCTCAAACGAGAATATGGTCGACCACTTGAAACAATAAAGTGGGCTTTATTTTCATGAATTTGATCTAAAATTCGGTCAAATCTTTTATGATCAAAAGTTTGATTATCACGCATGAATGTACCATCCATGTCTACGGCAATAACTTTAAAAGGCAATTTGCTCATGTAATTTGTCCTCTTTTTATAAAATCTATATCTTTTCTATTTATTTACTATTATAAAGCAAAAAGCCGAGTAAATGTTTTACCCGGCTTTTTGGAGTTCATTTTTTTGATCTAGAGCAGATACACTGTTCACTTTAGATCTTAACAAATTGTTCTGCTGAATCAATTGGACTTAAATAAACGTAAGAAAGATTTAAATATTTTGTTTTTTCTATTAAGTTTTTCATTATTTTTCTTGATCAGGGGTTAAATGTAAATGATTCAATGCTACCTTGGCTTGAATATACATTACTAACTTACTTGTATATTCAAGTGGATGGTCATTACTATCGAATTTGTTAATAACCAGTCCAATAGCATCGCGAATAGGACGATAGCGTCCAATATTCATTTCATTATAAATATTGCTGAAAAAACTATTATAGAAATTTTTTAAATCTTGATAGACCTCTTTGGTATCTGAGTTATGTTTAAAAATGCCGAACATCATAATCACTCCTTTAAAACCGGTAGGATTTGTGTTTTAGGATTAAACCAACTTCTCTGCTCATTGGTTAAAGGAGTATCTGTTATTAAGACATCCACCTTGTCCAATGGAGCAGACATATATGGAGAAGATGAATCGTTAGTGAATTTATATTTTTCTGCTACTAAAACAACTTGATTAGCGCGTGCAATTGCCGTACGTACAACTTCTGCGTCTTCCATTTTTGGCGCATATACACCATCTGGTCTAATACGAGAAGCGCCAATGAAAGCTGTATTGAAATGAATCTTACAAATTGTTTCAAGAGCGACTTTTGAGTAAATGTAGCGCTGCGACTTGTTGATTAATCCGCCTAGCAATCTAACAGAAGGGACTTCGGTTGTTAACATGCTTAAAGCATTGTCGATTGAATTAGTAACTACTTGCATATCGATACCGTTAAGCATGGGACAAAGTTGTTTTAGAATTGTTGAAGAACCAATAAAATCACATTGACCAGGATGAACGAATCGTTTAGCTTTTTTTGCCATTTTCAATTTAATTGGTGATTGAACTTCATTTCTAGTTAAAAAATCAGGTACGCTATTTTGATTGACCTCCATCAGCCCGCCGTGTACTCGGATTGCCTGTCCAGTTGTCGTTAAATGAATTACATCACGACGTGCAGTATCAAAAGATACATTAAAATATTGGGCAATTATTCTAGTTGAAAGCTGATGTTTTTCTTTCAATAGCTTTTTGATTTGAATTAATCGTTCTTCTTGAGTCATTTTTCTCTCTCCATGAATTAGTCTAGCATTTTTACAGGTAGCCGTATTTGTTTGATCAGCATTTTGCATTTATTTATCAGTACTTTTAAGTATATCAAAACATAAACACTTATATTTCATTATAAAAAACTGATTAGTTCAAGGATAAGGCTATTCTGATTTAAATCTAAAGACTTATTTAAATTGGTAGGATCCAATTATAAAAATGATTGACTTTTCATCAGTAATTGGTATGATATAGGTATAAAGAAAAGGATTACAAAACAGAGCGCTTAAACTTGCTCAAAGGAGGAAAAATGACGAATTACGATTCAAAAGAATACTTAAAGAGCGTCGATGCTTACTGGCGTGCTGCAAATTACTTATCTGTTGGACAACTCTTCTTAATGAAGAATCCATTGTTAAAGCATAAGTTGATTGCTGAAGACGTAAAGCCAAAGCCTATTGGTCACTGGGGTACTATTGCTCCACAAAACTTTATTTATGCACACTTGAACCGTGTACTTAAGAAATATGACTTGGATATGTTCTACATTGAAGGCTCAGGTCACGGTGGCCAAGTAATGGTTTCAAACTCATACCTTGATGGTTCATATACTGAACGTTATCCAGAAATTACCCAAGATGAAAAAGGTATGGCTAAATTATTCAAGCGTTTCAGTTTCCCAGGCGGTGTTGCTTCTCACGCTGCTCCTGAAACTCCAGGTTCAATCCATGAAGGTGGGGAATTAGGATACGCTTTATCTCACGGTGTTGGTGCAGTTTTAGATAATCCAGATGTAATTGCTGCTGTTGAAATCGGTGACGGTGAAGCTGAAACTGGCCCGCTTGCAGCAAGTTGGTTCAGTGACAAGTTCATCAACCCAATTAAAGATGGTGCTGTTTTACCGATCCTTCAAATCAATGGCTTCAAGATTTCTAACCCAACTATTGTTTCAAGAATGAGCGATCAAGAATTGACTGAATACTTCCGCGGTATGGGTTGGGATCCACACTTTGTTTCAGTATTTAAGGGTGGCCGTTTCGATGGTGAAAAGGATCCAATGCAAGTCCACGAAGAAATGGCTAAGACCATGGACGAAGTAATCGAAGAAATCAAGGCCATTCAAGAGCATGCTCGTGAAAATAACGATGCAAGTTTGCCACACTGGCCATTGATCATCTTCCAATGCCCAAAGGGTTGGACTGGTCCAAAGAAGGATCTTGATGGTAACCCAATTGAAAACTCATTTAGAGCACACCAAATTCCAATTCCTGTCTCACAAGGTGATATGAAGCATGCCGACATGTTGACTGATTGGCTTGAAAGCTACAAGCCTGAAGAATTATTCAACGAAGATGGTTCACCTAAGGAAATTGTTACTGAAAACACTGCTGAAGGCGACCACCGTATGGCAATGAACCCAATCACTAATGGTGGTAAGGATCCTAAGCGCTTGAACTTGCCAGACTACCGCGACTTTGCTCTTAAGTTTGACAAGCCAGGTTCAATGGAAGCTCAAGACATGGTTGAATGGGCTAAATACTTAGATGAAGTTGCTAAGCTTAACCCAACCACTTTCCGCGGCTTTGGTCCTGATGAATCTAAGTCAAACCGTTTGTTCCAACTTTTGGATAACCAAAAGCGTCAATGGGAACCAGAAATCCACGAACCAAATGATGAAAACATGGCTCCAAGTGGTCGTGTGATCGATTCACAATTATCAGAACACCAAGATGAAGGCTTCCTTGAAGGCTACGTATTAACTGGTCGTCATGGCTTTTTCGCAACTTACGAAGCATTTGGTCGTGTAGTAGACTCAATGCTTACACAACACATGAAGTGGCTTAGAAAAGCTAAGGAACAATACTGGCGTCATGATTACCCATCACTTAACTTTGTTGCTACCTCAACTGTGTTCCAACAAGACCACAACGGTTACACTCACCAAGATCCAGGTATTTTGACTCACTTATACGAAAAGAATCGTCCAGATTTGATTCATGAATACTTGCCATCAGATACTAACACTTTGCTTGCTGTTGGTGACAGGGCCTTTAAGGATCGTGAATGCATCAACGTTTTGGTAACTTCAAAGCAACCTCGTCCGCAATGGTTCTCAATTGAAGAAGCTCAAAAGTTGGTTGACAAGGGCTTAGGCTACATTGACTGGGCTTCAACTGATAAGGGTGCAAAGCCAGATGTTGTCTTTGCTTCAACTGAAACTGAACCAACTATCGAAACTTTGGCAGCCATTGACATTTTGCACGACAAGTTCCCAGATCTTAAGATCCGTTACATCAACGTTGTCGACGTGATGAAGTTAATGTCACCAAAGGACAACAAGAATGCTATTTCTGATGAAGAATTTGACCGCTTATTCCCAAAGGATGTTCCAGTAATCTTTGCATGGCATGGCTACAAGAGCATGATGCAATCAATCTGGTTCGACCGTAAGCGTTACAACGTTCACATCCACTGCTACGAAGAAAATGGTGACATTACCACTCCATTTGACATGCGTGTCTTGAATCACCTTGACAGATTCGACCTTGCAAAGGACGCTGTTGAAGGCGTTGCTAAGTTAAAGGGTAAGAACGCTGACTTCATTAGTCACATGGATGATTTACTTGAAAAGCACCACCAATACATTCGTGATAATGGTAAGGATATGCCAGAAGTTACCGAATGGAAATGGAAGGGCTTGAAGTAATTTCTAAATAAGAATAAATTAGACCTATGTCGAAAAACATAGGTCTTTTTTGTAGGGGTAGATATGAAATCAGGTTTAGTACTAGAAGGCGGAGCCATGCGTGGACTTTTCACCGCGGGTGTGCTCGACGTCTTAATGGAAAATAATATAAGTTTTGATAGTGCAATTGGCGTTTCGGCGGGTGCAGCGTTTGGCGTTAATATGAAGTCAGAGCAGATCGGACGAGTATTGCGTTATAATCTGCGTTTTACGGGTAAGCCGTATTACGCTAGTTGGAAGTCATGGCGCAGATCAGGCAATTTATATGCCGCTAACTTTTGTTATCACGTTTTACCAGATAAGTTAGATGTGTTTGATAAAAAGACTTTTATGGCTAATCCAATGGACTTTTGGTGCGTGGCAACGGATGCCGCAACAGGTGAGCCGGTTTACCATAAGTTGAGGGATGCGGGGTATGTAGATTTAGAATGGATCAGAGCATCATCATCCATTCCATTTTTTGCCCATCCTGTAGCTATTGGCGGTCATTATTACTTTGATGGCGGCGTTTCAGACTCGATTCCATATGGCTTTTTGAAGAAAAATAATTTTGATAAAAAGATCGTGATTACAACGCAGCCTAAGGAGTACAGAAAGAAGCAAAGCAAGCTTTTTCCGGTTGAAAGGGTATTATTGCGTGAGTATCCAGCTGTGCTTGATAAATTGGCTACAAGAGCGGAAGACTATAACGCCGTGTTAGATAATATTGAAGCGGATGAAAATACTGGAGAAAATTTCGTCATTAGACCGCCAGAGGCATTAAATATTGGAACGCTTGAGCAAGACAAGAATGAAATTAAGCGTGTCTATTATGTGGGACGGCAAGAGGCAGAAAAAGTTTTGCCAGGCTTAATTAATTATTTGAATAATTAGAAATAGGGAAATGAATTAGCTTTAAGCAGCTATGTAGATTTAGATGATGAGAATGCAAGGAAAAGAAATAGCTGGAAGATGCTAGTCAGCTTTGTGGTGTTAACGGTAATATATGCGTTATGGCCGCTAGTATCGCATTTATCAAGGCTATGGTATATCAAGGATTTATTGATAATTGTATTAACCCTAGTTTTAGCATCGTTATTGCTGCATTTGTGTCGTACCACTAAAGTATTACAAACAAGAATGCAGTCTGGAAAAGCACAAAAAATTTGGAGCTGGATTTTATTGATAGTGGGTGTGCCATATATCATTTCGATTCTGCTGGCGCCTATTATGCAAATTACTCATATGGCGATCAATAAAATTATTTCGATGTTTGTGATAGCGTTGATGGCAGGGGTAATCGAAGAATTGCTGTTTCGCGGCTTGCTTTTTAATAGCTTATTAAGCTTCTTTTATCACAACAAGAATCGGTTCTTGATAGCTGGGTTGATCAGTTCAATCTTATTTGGCTGTATGCACTTAATTAACTTAACGCACCAACCGTTACAATCTACTGTTGGCCAAGTCATCTTCGCTTTTACTACCGGAATAATTTTGATATATTTGCGCTTATTATCGAATAATATCGTTTGGTGTATGGTATTACACTTCTTCATCGACTTTAAACCTGTGATTCTTACTTCTAATACAGGCTCGCATAACATTTCACTTGTCAAAGTCTTCTTAGCAGTTTTGCCATTAATGATCTTGGCAATAATTTGTCTTTGGTTGTTTAATCGGCATTATGTGCAAACAAATAAATAGAATTAATAATCACTATCATTTCGGTAGTGATTATTTTTTGCCCAAATTTGATTGAAAAATAACCGAATTTGAATCAGTACAATTATACCTTTGCAAATAATGCTAAAGTGAAGAGTAATAAATAGTAGGAGGAAAAGGAAAATAAATATTTCATCATACGATCTAGGTTATTACACAGGAGCGGTAGTTCTTGTAGTACTAGAGCTAATACTTTTTTACGCTATTACTAATGTCAAATTTAAAAAGCGAGATTTAATATTTGCATTGGTCGTTTTTATTTGCAATCAAGTAATTGCAGAGTATATCCCAGAATGGAGCAATATTATCAGTCCTGTTACAACTATTGCTCTTTATTACTGTTACTTTTACAAACGAGCAGGTAAGTTGTTAACTGTTGCAGCAATTACCTTAATTCACTCGATTTTAATCTTAACTTATTTAATGAGCAATTATGTTTTTTCCTATTTGCCAATAATTTTTGCTTTCTTGTTTTATCCGGTAGTTTTAACTATTTTGTATCTAATTTTGAAAAAATGGCGTTATCAGATTCATCAATTTTTAACTAATGAAAATCGCCGGATTGCTGACTGGCTAGTAGTCTATCTTTATGCTTGCGCATTAATTGTCAATATTATGCGAGTGCCAGAAATCAAATTACCAGCTGAAATTTTTGGGATTTTGATCATGGGAATGCAGTCTCTATTTATTGTGGCGGTCTATATTGCAAGTGTACAGCTACAGAAAAAATTGTTAAAAAAGCAGGAACAGCGAACTTTAAGCTCTATTTACATGATTTAGAAGATAGTGAAGATCGTTTGCGCAGATTTAAGCATGATTATTTGAATTTACTAGCAACGATGCGGACAGTAGCTGTGAATAATCATGATCAAAAATTAGTTCAAGAATTGGCACAATATACGGAAAAACAGATTAATGATGAAAATAGTTGGCATTTTAAAAATTTGAATCACTTACATAATGATGCACTTAAAAGTTTGGTTGTGAATAAACTAGCCTAAGCTAATGAATTAGGAATCAAGTATTCTTTTGAATGCGAAAAAGAGATTAAAGTTTTACCTAAAAACGTGAAATTGTTTGATTTAGTGCGGATTATTGGCATCGCCTTTGATAATGCTATTGAAGAAAGCGAGCAATTAGCTAATGTTCAAGCAATAAATGATCAATATGACAACATGTTTATTGAATATAGTGAAAAAGATAATTGGTTTAATTTTACTATGGTAATTGACTAGGAATAGAAATGAAATATAAAGTGATTATTTGTGATGATGATCTTGCGCAAGCAAGTAATTTAGCTTTGAAATTGGGAATTGCGGCAATGATGCAGCCCGAAGAAGTTGAACTTGAAATCGGTACGACTGCTCAAAATGCAAATGAGGTCTTGAACTATCTAAATGAACATCACTTAGACGGCGGAATCTATTTTTTAGATATTGAATTAGGCGATAACCAGGACGATATAAACGGTGTGGATCTAGCTGAAGAAATTAAAAAGTTAGATCAGCGAGCACAAATTGTTTTTGTAACTGCTTATGACGAATACATGGAGTTGACCTATCAACGGCGTATCGGGTCGATTGACTATATCAACAAAAGTAATTCTGATTTGCAGCAGCGATTGAATGAGACGGTACGGGATGCTGTAAATAATTTAGCTAAGGCTAATTTTAGCAAGAAGATGACGTTTTCTTATCGTTTAGGCAGGATCATTCGCAACGTTAATATTGATGATATCTATTATATTTCAACAACCAGGGCACCACACAAGCTGTGTTTGGTGCGTAATGATGGCACTGCTTTGCAGGCGATATTAAGAACATTGATCAGCAAAATGAGTTTTTAAAGAAAGTATCACAATCATATTTGGTAAATCCGAAAAATATTGCACAAATCAATTTAAAGAAAAATGAGATTGGCTTTCCTAATGGGGATGTAATCAAGTTTTCTCGTCGCTTTACCTATGTGATGAAAGGTATGATAAACACTTATAATTTGAAACAAAATAGTTACCGAATTTGACTAAAAATTAACCGGATTTGAAGTTATATTTCTGCCTTTACTAGAAAGCTAGATAATAATCTTGAGATAAAGGAGAAAGAAAATGAACTTAAGAAAGTGGAATATTTACTTCAGATGGGAAATAGCTATCGTCATCCTGCTTTGGTGGGGATGGCAATTTTCAATATTGTTAAAGTACATCTAGCTACAGCAGGACTATGTATTGTGGTTAGTATTTTACCAGTGCTGGTTTTAGCTTTTAATTGGTTAAAAAAGAAGTCAGCAGTCACTCGCTGGTTAGCAATTATAATCATGCCTGCAATTTTATCAGTGACGTGGTACATACTTTTTCACAATATTTTGTGTTATGTCAGTTTTAAATTGGGCATTATCGTTTTATTTGGACTTATTTTGCTAGTAATGGACTTACCAGTCGCAGTGGTAGCGATAGGGCAAATGCAAAATTGGTTGGGCCGCTTAATTGCAGCTTGCTACTTTGACACGGTGCTCTTGTCATCGACAGCGATTGAATTAAAGCCGCAAGGGATTAACGTCTTGATTTCTTCCGGTTTGATGGCTGGAGTAGCTGCATTTTTAGCAGCAATGCTGATTGCAAAATGTTGGGGCTTTAGCTTCAATCCTGATTTAAAATGGCAGAAGTCTAGTAACTGGTCGAATGTGACATTTATCTTATTACTTCTATTCTGTATTGTCTTTGCCTTCTGGGCAGAGTTTTGCGGAAAAGAAAATAATCTAGTAGAGATCTTATTCAAACCAGATTTTGGTCCGTTGAAACCAACTTGGGCATCGTTTTGTAGAGCCTTAGAAGCAGGTGTCTTTAAAGAAACCAACCGCTATTTGACGATCTTAGCTTTGATAGTTGGCTTTGCTAATAGTAAATATCGAGTTCAGATCACTGTGATTGTTAGTGCGGTTGTCTTTGGCTTGTGCATTTTACTAATTTAGGCGGTCAGGATTTTGCGGCGACCAATCTATGCCGCAGCGTTGGGCTTAGTTCTAGCTATCCTATATTTATATACTGGCAAATTGTGGTTACCGATGCTGTATCACTTTGGCGTTGATTTTTTGAATTATGCAGTTAATGGTGGAATTAAAGCGCAGGTTTGGTCAGGTACTCTTAGTGATGGGGTCAGCTCGCTTGTTTCAATTGTAGTTCCAGTAGCTATTGCGATTTGGATTATGACGGGCAAGAGAAAATTAGTCATAGATGAAAATATTGAGCGCTTGTTAGGCTAGAATAATATAAAAAAACAGGATTTAGCATATGCTAAGTCCTGTTTTTTCGTTTATAAGAATTTTTCAAAAGCCGTACTAATACCATCTTCATCATTTGAAGCAGTAACATAATCAGCGTGTTCTTTAGCGACTGGACTGCCGTTACCCATGCAGACCGCTGTTCCTGCAAATTCAAACATCGTTAAGTCGTTACGCTCATCACCAATTGCCATTACTTCATCTGGCTTAATTCCTAATTTTTCAGTTAATTCCTTTAAGCCGTTACCTTTGCTGACGCCAGGATGCAATAATTCAAGAAAACATGAATCAGCGCGAACTACATATAAATCCTTTTCAAATTCTTGGCTAATTTTTTCTTCCCATTGATCAATTAATTGTTCTTTGCCTACAAAGCATCCCTTAGCTATTTCAAAATCAGCAGGCAATTCATCCGGCTGGCGAATATATAATGTAGCAGAATTTTCGTAAGCTTGTGTGTAGATCATCAAATCAACGTCATGATCTCCAGTAATGATCTTTGAATCAGGAGATACGACATTGAATGGAATGTGATGTTTCTTACCGAAATCGTACATTTTGCGATAAAACTTGTTTGAAACCAAATCTTCAGTCATAACTTGACCATCTGCAGTTATAGTAATTGCACCATTTAGAGTGATTGCATATTGATCAGGCCCAACTATGCCTAATTCATCCATAAAATGTTTTAAACCTGCGATAGGACGACCAGAGCATAATGCGACTTTAATTCCTTGATCTAATGCTTTTTTAACTGCTTCTTTCGTGCTAGGTAAGATTTTACCGTTTGAATCAAGCAAAGTTCCATCTGTATCTAATGCAATAAATTTAATTGCCATAAAGAGCTCCTTATTTTTGGTAATCGCTTTCATTATACCTAAACATGAAGCGTATGAAAATGAAATATTTTGCATACATTTAATATATATATAAATAATAAAATAAACAGCATATTTCTTGACACACTAAATTGGCATGTAAACTTTTTACTTGAACATACGCTATAAAAGGCACAAAAATATTTCATTTGATTAAATATGCTAAAAAGATATCTGAAATATATTTCAGGCGATGAAATATTATTTTAATACCTTGAAACAGCTTTTCAGCTTTTTTAAAAACGCTTACACAAAAGAAAAACTATGGTATAAATAAGAATGTAAGCTAGCTGCTGAGATAGAGATAAATCTGAATTTGATATCACTTAGATTTTCTATCTTAATCAATTATCTAGAGGAGAAATATTTAGATAAGATCTAGTTGTATGAGCACCTTGCAACTAGTTAGATTTGGTGAAATAGATTAGGTGTAATACAAGAAACAATTGATTTAGTTTGATTCTTTCTTTCAGGGGTAAATTATTATGATGCAAAAGTTTCAGCGGTTTGGGGCCGCAATGTTCGTCCCAGTTATGCTGTTCTCGTTTGCGGGTATTGTTGTAGCTCTAGGAAGCTTATTCAATAACCCAACTCTGTTTGGCTCAATTGCTAATCCAGGGACGGCATGGAACTCAGTTTGGGACACAATTTCAGCTGGTGGTTGGACAGTCTTCAACCAAGAGGGTATTTTGTTTACTGTAGGTTTGCCTATCGGTTTAGCTAATAAGGCTAGAGGTAGAGCAGCCATGGAAGCAGTTATTGCTTACTTGACTTACAACTACTTCATCGGTGCAATGCTTACCCACTGGGGTGCAGCATTTGGCATTCCTAACTTTGACAAGATTCAAATTGTTGCTAACGCTACTAACCACGGTTTAACTAACATTGCTGGTATCAAGACTCTTGACACTAGTATCTTAGGTGCCTTGGTTGTTGCTTTGATCGTTGTATGGTTACACAACAAGTACTTCGACAAGAAGTTGCCTGACTGGCTTGGTACTTTCCAAGGTTCAACTTATGTCTACGCTTTAGCATTCTTTGTAATGATTCCTTTAGCACTCATTACTTGCTGGGGCTGGCCAAAAGTTCAATTGGGTATCACCAGCATGCAACACTTCATCGTAGATAGTGGATTTATCGGTGTTTGGATTTACCAATTCTTGAACCGTGTATTGATTCCTACTGGTCTTCACCACTTGGTATACATTCCATTCCAATTCGGTCCAGCCGTTGTTGCCGGCGGTTTGCAACCATACTGGTTGAAACACCTTGCTGAATACGCTGCAAGTACTAAACCACTTTCACAAATCGCTTCAGTTGAAGGATTCCAACTTTACGGTAACGAAAAGGTATTCTTAGTACCATTTATCTGTCTTGCCTTCTACGCAACTGCTAAGAAGAACAAGAAGAAGCAAACTTCAGCTTTGCTTATCCCAGCTGCTTTAACCTCAGTATTAGCTGGTATTACTGAACCTATCGACTTTACTTACTTGTTCGCAGCTCCTGTACTTTGGGTAATTTACTCAGTATTGTCAGCTACTATGAACACTGTAATGTGGGCCTTTGGTTTAAGAGGTTTCATGTCAGACGGTGCCATTGGTATTGCATCAATGAACTGGTTACCACTTTGGGAAAACCACTGGCATACATATGTAATGCAATTTATCGTTGGTATTATCTTCGGTATTATTACTTACTTCGTATTTAAGATCATGATTGAGAAGTTTAACTACATCACTCCAGGTCGTGAAGCTGATGATGAAGACGTTAAACTTATCAACAAGAAAGAATACAAGCAAAAGATGGCTGCTAAAGCAGCAGGTAAGGATGCAAACGACCCTTACATCGCAAGAGCTACTGCATACCTTGACTTATTAGGTGGTGCTTCAAACATTACTGAATTGTCATCATGTGCTACTAGATTACGTGTATCTGTTGCTGATCCAAGCAAGGTTGCTCCAGACTCACAATTTAAGGCCAACAAGGCCGTTAACGTTGTTCACCACGGTAAAGCATTACAAGTTATTGTTGGTCTTGACGTTCCTCAAGTTTTGGACGAAATGACTCAATTGATGCAACAAAGCGGCAGTGACGCTAAGGTTTCAACTGAACAAGATAATCCATACATTGAGAGAGCTACAGGTATCGTTGACCTTCTTGGTGGTGGCGAAAACATTAAGGATGTAATTGCTTGCTCAACTAGAGTAAGAACTCACGTCTTTGACACTAAGAAAGTTGCTCCAGATTCTGAATTCAAGAAGATCGCAGATTCATATGAAGTTCAACACAAGGACAACAACGAAATTGACATTGTTGTTGGATTGGATGCCGATCAAGTTGTTGATCAGATGAAACAATTATTATAACTGTAAGCGCTTGTGGTATTATTAATATATAAATTATATATTGATAAGGACACAGGTAAATATGGCAAATTTAAGATCGATGGTCTATGAAAATAGTAATAAACTAAACGATTCTGAAAAACAGATAATTCAATTTGTTTTAAATAATCCGAAAGACTGTAGTAAGTTAAGCCTTGCAAGATTAGCGAAGAAGCTCTATGTATCTGAATCAGCAATATTTCGTTTATGTAAAAAGTTAGGCTTAACTGGCTACAGCGAATTGAAATTTGATTTAGCAGAATTGGCTGAATCAAAGCAAAAGCCAATCAAAATTGAAAATAATTTTGCAAGAGAACTCAGTCGAGTAAATGATGACGTTTTGAAGTATTTTAAGCAACGTGATTTTGATAGCTTATATCATGATCTAGACGATGCTAGTACAGTCTACATCTATTCAACTGGTTGGCAGCAGGAGCTGATTGCACAGTATCTAGCTCACGAACTATTTATAGTTGGCAAGCATGCAACAGTTTTACCGTCAGCTCTTGATGAATTAAAGGCGGTTAGCCGCTTTGCTAAAAAAGGCGATATCTTATTCGTAATTTCATTTACGGGTGATAATGAGACAATTAATGAGGAAATTACCAAGCTTGAATTGGTAAATGATAAATTTAGATATGTTTCATTTACTAATATGAAACAGAATAAATTAGCTTCAATTGTTCAGCATAATATTTATTTCCCAACAATTGCCTTTACTGATGATGCCGATTATAAGAGTGGCAAAGTAGCCTTTACTCCAGCATATTATTTGATTGATTTGCTTGTTAGTGAATATGTGGCTTGGCAACAGAGCCAAGGAGAGGATATAGAAGTCAATGTGGGCAATTAGTAAACAAAAAGTTGAAAACTTTTTTGATCGAATGACCAGAAGCATGAATTTGGATACTAAAAAGATTCTTACTTGGTATTCGTACATCCTATTCATTGCTCCGCTGTTATTCTGGGCATTGATAGCGTTACGTAGCGGTGCGTCGGATCAATCGATCAAAATGATCGTTATTAAGCAGCCAGCTGTGGCAATCGTTACTATTATTGCAATCGTTGACTTTGTTCTCGGCTACTATTTGCTGCTAAATAAAAAGCAATTTTTGATTAATCGACAAACTTATCGCTTTTTGATGGTAAGTCAACTCATTGGTCAAATTTTGGTTGGCAACTTGCTCTGTGGTGTTTTAGCCATCTTGGGAATGTATAAAGCCAAAACTTTAAAAAAGACACAAGATAATATTAGTCCAGTAGTAATTGCTATCTCACTGGTAGCGGCCGTTTTATCGGTACTATGCTTTATGTTGATATTGTTACTTGAATTTTAGAAATCTAGAGGTTTAAATTATGTTTAATTTCTTCAAGAAGAATAAAGGTATGGAAGTAGATGCAGTGGTTGATGGCGACATTATGCCAATTACTGATGTAAAAGATGATGTTTTCTCAACCAAGATGCTGGGTGATGGTTTTGCAATTAAACCACAAGATAATCAAATTTATGCACCAGTTGACGGTACTATTTCTACACTCTTTCCAACTAAACACGCCATTGGAATCAAGACAAATAATGGATTAGAAATCTTAATTCACTTAGGTCTTGATACAGTTGAATTAAAAGGTGCTCCATTTACAGTTAGTGTTAACCAAGGCGATAAAGTTGAAAAGGGTCAGCCTTTAGCCACAATGGATTTCCAAATGATCACTGACAAAGGCTACGATGACAGTTGTATCGTAGTTTATACCAACATGGATCTTGTAAAGTCAGTTACTCCAATTGAAAAGGGTGCTGTTAAGCATTCCCAAAAAGTACAAACTATTGAATTTAATTAGTCATTTTCCCTCTCTCAAATAAAATCTTAATAAGACTAATAAAAAAGTAGTTTTAAATCCTAGCTTCTAAGGTGAAGCTAGGATTTTTTTGTTAAGATAGAAGCAGAGAAAAGATGAGGAGAAATAATGAAAAGATATCGACCAAATACAAAAGCGGTGCTTATAGGAATTATTTTGATGCTGATTGGAATTTTGTGTTGGGTAATTAAAGCCTCGTTTATTCCTAAAGGAGCATTATATTTATTTCCAGTTGGTTTGCTACTAATCTGTGTAGGCGGATTAGAGCTGACCATTACTGCTTTTATAGCTATGAGGAAAAATGATTTAGCAATGAGTGCCCACTTAAAAGAAATTGAAGCTCAAAGAAAAAAAGCTGAGGGCAAAAAAGAGTAAAGATAACCTAGACCGGTTAAACTATAATATGCATGAATGAAACAGAGTAATTTTTTAGAAGGGTAGAATAACAATGGATTTTAAAGAAGTTTTTCAAAAAGAACATGTAACTCGGAAATTTACTAATAGAAAAGTTCCTGAAAATGCGATTGCCGAAATAATTAAAAAGGCACAACAATCACCATCATTGCTTAATTCACAGCCTTGGAGAGCATATGTGTTAGTAGGGGATGCCTTAGAGAAATTTAAACAAGCTTCAATTGAAAATAATGATAATGATATTAAGCCAGATGAAGATTTTGCTTCAATGTTGTCACTTGATTGGGATGTTTTCCCAAGTAGAAACATGGTTACTATGGGTGCATCTCAAAGTTTCTTCTTTAGAAACAAGTTGCAATTATTTTCACATGCTAACAAAACAATGTTTAATGCCCCAGCTATTATTTTCTTAACAGTACCTAAGAAATCACCAGCTTGGTCAGTATTTGATTTGGGTATTTTTGCACAGAGTATCATGCTTTTAGCTATTAACCGCGGATTGGGGATTATGCCAGCTCACTCAATGGTTTCTTATCCAGATCTTGTTAGAAAATACGCTAAGATTCCTGAAGATGAAGCAGTCGGTATGGCTATTGCAATCGGTTATATCGATAAAAATGCGGAAATTAATGATCCGAAATTTATTCCAGCACGTGTGCATTTTGACAAAATTTATAAGTTAACAAAATAAACCAATTTCACTTGTGCAAAACTGAACTATTATAGTTAATAAATGGTAAAATAGGTTTTAGTAATTAAGTTATAAAAAAGGTGATAATGCTTTGAGTCCAGCTCAGATCGCAACTAATTTAGTTGCAACTTTGTTAATTTTTGTTGTTGCTGCATTCTTTGTTGCTGCAGAGTTTGCTTTAGTACAAACCAGACCTAGTAAACTTGAAGATATGCTGGCTAAGGGTCAGGGCAATAAAAAGAAACTACAACGTGCGCTTCACATGACGCATAATTTGAATGAGTATCTTTCAACCACACAAGTAGGTACTACTCTTGTCGGAGTAGTTTTAGGTTGGTTCTCAGCTGATACATTTGCTGTTATTTTAGCGGATGCATTTCATTTAACTCCAATGAGTGAATCGCTTATTAAGTCAGTGAGTGCGATTTTGGGTGTGATTCTTTTAACCTATTTGGAAGTTGTATTAACTGAAGTCGTTCCTAAGAATATTGCTATTGATAAACCTGTAGAGATGATGATGGCAATTGTTACACCACTTCATATTTTCCACACGGTTGTTTATCCATTTGTATGGCTGCTTAATACTAGTTCTAATGGAATTCTGAAATTAATGGGTTTTGCCCCAGCTGATGAAGAAAATGAGGTTTATTCTCAATCCGAAATTATTAAGTTGTCACGTAATGCGGTGCATGGTGGTTCGCTTGATAAAGAAGACCTCACATACATGGAACGGGCTTTCGAATTAAACGATAAAGTAGCTAAAGATATCATGACTGATAGAACACGTTTATCAGTCCTTGATTCTACTGATATTATCGAATATGCCCTTAAAAAATACTTAGAAGAGGGTTACAGCCGTTTTCCAGTAGTTAGGGATAATGATAAGGATGATGTAGTAGGATATGTCTATGCTTACGATATTGTCCAACAAAGCCAAGTTGATAGCAGTGTTCCAGTAACTAGAATTATCAGAACAATCATTACTGTTCCTGAATCAATGCCAATTCAATATATTTTGCACTTGATGATTTCTAAGCACACTCCAATTGTTTTGGTTGTTGATGAATACGGTGGTACAAGTGGTATTGTTACTGATAAGGATATTTACGAAGAGCTCTTTGGTTCTGTAAAAGATGAAATTGATGATGTTTCTGATGATTACATCATCAAAGATAAAGAAGGTAATGTCCATGTTTCTGGTAAGACTACTTTGTATGACTTTGAACGTTACTTCCATATAGATCTGAAGGCATTTCAAGATAGTGACATCATTACTATTGGTGGTTATATGATGGAACATTATCCTAACCTTAAGAAGGGTGAAACGATTGAACTAGAAGGTTATAAATTTACGCTTGATAGTATTGAACAAGGATTTATGCGTTGGTTTATCGTGGCTCCAATTAATGCTAAAGGTAAAGCCAAAGAAAAAACAGAAAATAGTAAGAAATAGAAACTATTCAGAAGAAGCGTCATTTAAGACGCTTTTTTTGTACAAAGATGTTATAATTTCTTAATAATAAGAGTTTTAAACATAAATTGGATTGAGGGGTAGGTAAATTGGTTAAAGCCGACAATATCAACGATATTATTGATCATAAATTATTTTCTGAAGATGACATTCATGAAATGTGTGTCCGTTTAGGTAAGCAACTAACTGAAGATTATGCAGGTAAGAAGCCATTAGTAGTTGGTGCTTTAAAGGGTGCTATTTATTTCTTAACAGATTTGACTCGTCAGATGGATGTCGCTCATCAATTAGATTTTATCGATGTTTCTAGTTACGGTGATGGTTTTGAATCGACTGGTAAGGTCAAGATCGTGACAGATTTAGCCACAGATGTTAAAGATCGTGACGTCTTGATTGTGGAAGATATTGTCGATACTGGTTTGACCTTGAAGTTTATGAAGGATTTAATCAAAAAACGTGGTGCGAAGAGCGTTAAGTGTTGTGCAATGCTTAATAAGGAAGCTCGCAGAAATGTTGACGTTGACCTTGAATACTACGGTTCAAAAGTTGGTAATGAATTTGTAGTAGGTTATGGTTTGGACTTCTTGAACATGTACAGAAACATCCCTTATGTTGGAGTATTAAAGCCTGAAGTTATTCAAAAATATGTGAATAAATAAAAAATAAGGAAGAACCGTTAAAGTTCTTCCTTATTTTGTTTTTGCATATAAAAGTAGATTGGCAAGCCCAATAAAGTTAATCCGATTCCGATGATTGATAAAATGAATTGATTAATAATAGTGGAAACTACGATAAAGATACCACCTAGGATTGAAATGATTGGAATAATTGGGTACCACGGAACTTTAAATGGCCGCCGTAATTCGGGTTCACGTTTTCTTAAAATAATGACGGCAATAGCTAACATGGTATTAAAGGTCCACATGACGAAAACCAGCATATCTGTCAAGACTGTGAAGTTACCCAGTAAAATCATCACGATTGCAATTGCATCTACAATCAATGCTCCCATGACCGGCACGCCAGTGTGAATGTTAGCTTTACCAATTTTATTTGAAAATGGTAAAAGATTATCTTGAGCCAGAATATATGGTGTACGCATCCCCGTTAACATGAAGGCATTAACTGCACCGTAAACGGAGATCAGAATACCTATAGTCACTAATTTACCGCCGAATTGACCGAATAATTTCATCGAAGCCTCAAAGGCAGCATTATTATTGTTTACTAAGTCATGAATTGGCAAGACCGTTAAAAAAGTATAATTTATTAAAACATAAATTAAAGTAATGGCAGACAAACCCAAAATGATTGCACGGGATAAATCTTTCTCAGGATTTTTGACCTCATTGGCCAAGTTGGTGACAACGATCCAACCTTCAAAAGCAAAAAGGGCAGATAGTAATCCTTGACTGATGGCATTAGGAAAAGAAATATTATTTCCAACTGTTAATGGAAAGATGGGAGCTGCAATTTTATTTTGATTGAAGAATCCCCAAATGATAATCAAAACAATTGGAATCACTTTTAAGATGGTGATAACTGACTGCATTTTGCTGGAAAATTTTGTGCCAATTAGGTTAATAGCTAGTAAAAATAATACAAGAAAGATTGCTATTAGATTGGCATATTTGGCATTAATGCCAAATAGTGAAACAAATTGAACACCAAAAATCGAGCTCAATGCTCCAATTTGTGCGGGGAAATAAACAATCATTTGTGCCCAGCCAAATAAAAAGCCCCAGACGCGGCCATAGGTATAATCCAAATATTTAATCGCACCATTAATTTTTAAGCTCGCTGCAATTTCAGAAATTGTTAGTCCCGACGCAATCGAAATTATTCCGGCTAATATCCATACAAAAATTGTGGTTGAACTACTGCCAGTTTGGGCCGTAATTGTTCCAATTTTAAAGAAAACTCCGGCTCCGATAACTGAACCAATTACTGTGGCGAGAGCTTGTCCAAAAGAAATTTGTCTTTTCACATTTTCACCATCCTTAAAAAAGTTAATATATAAATTATTTTAGCACATGAAATATCAAGGGTTGGTATGATTCGCATTTTTGGTTAAAATATTAGCGGGAGGAAAAGTCATGAAAAGGTATCATCATAAATATACTTTACCTGCAATCTTGACTTTATTAATTTTAGCAATTGCATTTCTTTTGATTGGCTTTTTTAATTTTAAAAAGCAAACAACACTGCCACCGGATTCTAATTCTAGTCCGATCGGGATCGAACTGAATCAGGACATAGATTATGTAGATCTGCATAAGTTACAGTCTAATGGCATTTCATTTGTCTATTTGAAGGCAACACAAGGCAGATCTTATTTTGATGAAAATTATTTATCCTATCGAGATCAAATTTTGGGTACACAGCTCGCTTTTGGTAGTGAAATCTCATATAGTAATGAATCAACTGCCTTGCAGCATTATCGTTACTTTTTTAACCAAGTAGGGAATAATACAGGCAGCTTACCTATTTTAATTATTCCGGTAGCCGGACTTAGCAAAAAGTATTTGAAATCAATGAGTAAATTTACCCAGATGTTGCAGCAACGAGGTAAAACGGTAATGGTGGAGCTTGATCAAAAGTATCGCCATTACTTTGATTCAGCAACGTTATTTATGTCGACGGATAAAAAAGCGCCCAATAAATTAAAGTATTCATTTTGGCGTTATACAACTAACGGACGCGTAAAGGATGTTTCTGGCTTAGAAAAAGGCATTACAATGTACGCGTATAACGGAACCGTTAGTCAATATAAACAGAAGTATGGACAATTAACACAATAATGTATCAAGAAAAAATAAAACAAATATTGCTCAAAGAGCATAAAACCGAACCAACAATAATTCAAAAACAAACATACGATGCAATCAAAAATGGAGCTAGCTTAATAGGCTTAGCTAAAACAGGAACAGGCAAGACTTTGGCTTACGCTTTGCCTAGCTTAGAAAGAACGGAAAAAGGTAAAGCTAATAGCGTAGTTATCTTGGCTCCGACTACCGAATTAGCTGTTCAAATTCGGCATGCCATTAATCCTTACTTGCATGCATTAGATTTAAAGGGTGCAACCTTAGTAGGGGCTGGTAATAGAAAGAGACAAGAAGATAATTTAAAGAAAAAACATCCTGAGGTAATTGTAGCTACTCCAGGAAGATTCTTTGATTTCTTTTCTAGTGGTCGGATTAAGGTAGCTCAAATTAAAACTTTGATTATCGATGAAGCAGATGATATTTTGGAATTTGCTAAATTAGAGCTATTGTCTGCATTAGGTCAAAATTTAGGTTCAGATAGTCAAATTTTGCTTTTTGGTGCTACTGATTCAGAGATTACTAGAGATGCAGAAGAATTATTTGCACGTAATTTTCTTTTAGTTGATGTGCGGAATCAGCAGAGTTCAACTACCAAGCATTATTTTTTGCAAGTTGATAATCAACATAAGATTGAATTTTTACAAAGAATGACCAAATTAGATCATTTTAAAGGTATTCTTTTCTTTGATTCTAATGAGACCATGATGCGTTTTGCCGGTATTTTTGGTCATACCAAGACTAAGTTCGAATTATTAGCCAATGAATTTGGTAAGCAGCGTCGTGAAAAGGCCTTAAATGATCTTGCTACAGGAAAAACAAAGTTGCTTTTGGCAACGGATCTTGCTGCGCGTGGTTTGGATATTCCAGGTGTGACCTACGTTATCAATTTTGATATTCCAAGTGAACAAAATACTTATTTGCATAGAGCAGGTAGAACTGGAAGAATGAATGCCACTGGTTATGTGGTCACTTTAGGCGATGATCATGATTTTCGTGATCTGAAGAAACTTTTAGCCGATCAATTGCAGATAGAGCGAGTTTACTTTGCTGGGTATCATTTGACTACTGCTAAACCTAAGAAAAAGAAAGAAAAGAAGCAAGAAGCTGCTGCAGAAGTTAAGCAGGTAGTTAAGAAAAAACAGAAAAAGCACAAGAAGCGTAATAAGAAAAATAAGGGATATCATCCACATTATCTGAAGGTGAAAAAATGAATCGATTAGTTAGATGGCTGGAAGATTATGTATTGCCGCTAGCTAATCGTTTAGGACAGATAAGATGGTTAGTTGCGCTAAGGGATGCTTTTGTTTCTTTGATGCCAATCACTATTGCTGGATCGCTAGCTGTTTTGATTAAAAGCTTAGTTGAAGCTGCTAAAGTTCATTTAGGTTGGAATGCATTCGCTTTTGCAATGCAGCCTTTTGTGTCCATTAGCAATTTGGTGTGGCGAGGGACCTTTTCTCTTTTTGCATTTTTCTTTGCGTTGGCATTAGGATACCAGTTAGCTAAAGCTTTTGAAGGAAATAGGTTAGCGGCGGCTATTGTTTCGCTTTCATCCTTTGCTTTAAGTATCGCCAGTTTTGCAAAAATTAAATTTCATGGCGATAGTATTTTGATTAGGGATGCTTTTGATATCAGCCAATTTTCAACAACAGGATTATTTACTGCGATTTTATTTGGCTCGGCTGGGTTCTTTATTTATTGGGCCTGTTATAAAGCAAGAATTATGATTCATTTATCAGCTAATTTGCCACATGCTGAACAAGCGGCCTTTGACTCGATGATTCCTGCGATAATTGCGATCTTTAGTGTCGGTGGAATTAACTATGTATTTCAAGTTCTGACCGGGCAGTATTTTGGTGATTGGCTATTAACCAGTATTCAAATGCCATTGGTTAAATGGGGCCAGGGCTTTGGTACAGTGTTGTTAGTAACAATGTTGGTGCAGGTATTTTGGTTTTTCGGAATCAACGGCTTGGGAGTTTTATCACCAATTTTAGATTCAATCTGGCTAACCGCCCAAAATAGCAATATTACGGCTGTACGTAATGGACATGTTTCACCATATCTTTGGGGCCGTGGATCTTTTGATGTTTTTGCCTGGTTTGGTGGTGCCGGTGGTACATTAATGTTAATCGTTGCAATTTTAATGTTCTCTAAACGCAGTGATTATCGTACGGTAGCTAAAATTGCGCTTGCACCAGGTATTTTCAATATTGGAGAACCAATCTTATTGGGATTGCCTGTTGTTTTAAATCCAGTTTATTTAATTCCATTTGTATTAGCGCCAATAGTTAATGTTGCGTTTTCTTATTGGGTGAGCGTGATGGGGTTAGTCAATCCGGTACAAGTGGCGGTGCCAAGTATTATGCCGCCGATTATTGGTCCTTTTTTAGCCTGCAATTATGACTGGCGTGCGATTGTTTTAAGCATCGTCGATATGTTGATATCTTTAGCAATTTGGACACCTTTTGTTATTGCGGCAGATAAAATTGCAGATACCAATAATCCTAAAACATTTTTTACCACACAATTTTAGAAAAAAAGATTAACTATTACCTTATTTTTTGGTAAAGTTAATCTTAGGTTTGACCCCGTAGTTCATCTGGATAGAACAATGGTCTCCTAAACCGTAGAGGTGAGTTCGAATCTCACCGGGGTCATCAAAAAAGCCATCTGTGATGCAGATGGCTTTTTTTGTAAATATTAACCTAATGGATTGAGCATAATGTAAGTAATCAGGCCCCAGACGATAAAGACGCAGATTAGAGCAGAGTAAAGCAAGCGTCGTCTAAGTTTAGCAGGCTTAGCCTTGTCCAATCCAAATACTAAGCAGAAACTGCCAATGATAATAAATAGAGCCGTAGTAATTAAAAAAATTAAACTAGAATTCATAAATATATCCAACTTTCTGTAAGTACATCTTCAATTAAAACACAGAATTAAGATGCAAGATAGGAATAAATCAGTTATAGTTAAATAAGTTTATCGGAGGGAATTTTATGAAGAAGATTAAAGTAATGACTGTCTTTGGTACAAGACCTGAAGCGATAAAAATGGCACCGCTTGTTTTAAAACTAAAAAAAGATGAGCGCTTTGATGAAGTGACTGTAGTCAGTGCACAACATAGAGAAATGCTAGATCAGGTACTTGATATTTTTAAAATTAAACCTGATTACGACTTTAATATTATGCACAAGAATCAAACTTTGGAAGATATTACTTCGAAAGTTATGATCGATTTGTCAAAGGTTATCAAAGAAGAAAAGCCAGATGTTGTGCTGGTTCACGGTGATACAACGACTAGTTTTGCGGCAGGACTTGCTACCTTTTATCAACAAATTACATTGGGACATGTTGAAGCGGGGCTTAGAACTTGGAATAAGTATTCGCCATTTCCTGAAGAAATGAATCGCCAAATGACCGACGATTTGGCTGATTTATATTTTGCTCCAACTGAATTATCTAAGAGCAATTTGATTAAAGAAAATCATAAAGCAGACAATATTTTTGTAACTGGTAATACCGCAATTGATGCATTAGAACAAACTGTGCAAAAAGATTACCATCATGCCGTTATGGATAAAATTACGCCAGGCAACAAGGTGATCTTAGTGACTATGCACAGACGTGAAAATCAAGGCGAACCTATGCGCCGCGTCTTCAAGGTGATGCGTCAGGTAATTGATTCGCATCCTGATGTGGAAATTATTTATCCAGTGCACTTGTCTCCACGTGTGCAAGAAGTTGCTAACGAAGTTTTAGGCGGTGATCCTCGAATTCATTTGATCGAACCGCTTGATGTGGTTGATTTCCACAATTTAGCAAAACGCAGCTACTTTATCATGACTGATTCAGGCGGCGTGCAAGAAGAAGCTCCAAGTTTGGGCAAGCCAGTACTTGTTTTGCGTGATACAACTGAACGTCCCGAAGGCGTGAAGGCTGGTACTTTGAAGCTTGTGGGCACGCAAGTCGACTCAGTTAGAGAGAGTATGCTGGAACTTTTAGAAAATAAAGAAGCATATGACAAGATGGCGAATGCTAAGAATCCATATGGCGACGGTCATGCCAGTGATCGCATTATGGATGCGATTTATTACTATTTCAATAAAGATAAAGTAAAGAAGCCAAAAGATTTTGAATAAGAGCAAAACAAAAAGTAGCAAAATTTAATTTTTGCTACTTTTTTTATTATCTCGTTTATTTTTTTGTTCTTGAATCCGCATCTTAGCTCGTTCAATCATGGTATGTTCTTGCTTTTGAAAGACTGATCTGGTAGTTAAATAATTGAATACACCAACTAATACTTGGTCAATGATCTTAACAAGTAAGGCGTTTAAATGAAGCCAAGATAATCCTACCAGCATAATTAAAGTATCTGGAATTAGACTAATTACACGATAGGTAAAGAAAACTATTAATTTATGCCATGTGCTGTGATCATGATCGACATTATTAATAAAAACGGCTTTTTGGTTAAAGTAAAATGATGCCAGGTTGGACACAATAAAAGCAATGGTGTTAGAAATCACCATTACGCTGTGCCACCAAGAGTGAAGCACCATAAAGACTAAAGTGTTAATTAAGGCAGCTACAAAGCCAAAAATCATGTATACCCAAAGATTACGGTGTCTTTTAAGTATTTTTTGCCCTAATTGTCGAATTTGAGCTTGATCGACAGCAGTAACTTCTTTTTTATTTTTAGTCATGTAGCTTATCAGCCATTTCCTTTGCAGCTTGGTCGATTAGATCAATTGCTTCATCGTCAGGCGCATTTTCAATAGTGACTGGCTTAGTAATCTCAGTAGCACCACATTCTTTAAATGCCTTTTCATAGTCAAAAACATTTTCACAGAAGTGTTTACCATAGGTCTTATCTCCAGAACCCATGACAGCAAAATATTTACCACTTAAATCTAAAGCCTTTAATTCTTCATAAAAGTCTGCAATTTCATCGGTCATTGCACCTTCACCATAAGTGTAAGTAATGAAAATGCAGAGATCACTTTCTAAGTAATCGTTAGCATCCGTAAAACCAACATCGCTGGTTTCAACGTCAAAGCCATAGTCTTGAAGATCTTCTTCTAATATATCTGCCATGTCTTCATCATTGCCAGTCATACTGGCGTAGACAATTCTTGCTTTCATGATTTTTCATACCTTTCACTGCATTATACGACATTTTATTATACATGAAACTATCGTAAAATCGTTTGGTTTTATCAAATTTTTAAAATTGAAATTCATTATTTTGCCTTATATTTAAGGATTTAAAATTTTTTCTGTATTTTTAATTAAACAAACGGTAAAGTAAATCAGAGATAACAGAGTTTTTTTAGTAGAGGGTAATTTATGCATAAAATTTTCAGAATTTTTATTATTTTGTTTTTAGCCTTAAGTGCGACAATCGTAGTTGGGCAAAGTTGTTATAATCAGCCAACCTATGCTTCGATGGGATCAACGGGTGGAGGCAGTACTTCAACAGGTGGTGGTTCTTCATCCGGCGGCGGTGGTTGGTCGTCATCAGATTCAGATAGTGATGCGGATTTCTTTGATTTACATAGTTGGGGAGTAATATTACTAATTTTCCTAGTTCTGGGAGGATTAGTATATTTAGAAATGCTTTTTTCTAGATTCCGCTATTGGCTGCGCAAGATTCATTATGCGTACCATTTAAAGCGACAACGCCTATACACTTTTTCAACCTAATTTAACAATTAGTAAGTTCGAGAAAATGTTGCGGTTAACCAAAATTAAATTAGTGGAAAATAAAAATAATGAATTAGATGATAGTTTTACAGAGACTTATATTCAAGCTCAGTATTTATATAGTCAGCTTTTACGCGAAAAATATGTCAACCGCCATCATAGTCTGCATTTACTTAGAAAATATTTAGATAAATATTTCTACCAAGCCATGGTTAAGGAAATTAAATTGAAGATCTCACAGGGAACGATTGATGATACCGTTGTTAATAATATTGAAGTTGTCAAATATGCCAAGTTAGACGAGAATTTGATTATTACGCAATTAAACGTCAATGGTCAGGATAAAGAAGTTCAATTTAATGAAGGCTTTGAGGATAGCTTTGCTAGAGACACATGGAGCGATTATGTGATCTTCGGCAAGACAAAGTCGGGACAATATAAGATTGTTTCTTTAGTATATGGCGAGCATTTCCACTTAAATGGCAGAGATTATAATCGCCAAAGAAATTTACGTCACACTCAATACTTTGAAAGACGAAAATGATTAGCCTTTTAAAAGTATTTAGTAAAACGGTATAATAGTGGTATCTGAAACTAAAAAAGTTTTATCAAAGGAGAATTTGTTTTGATTACAATTAAATCAATTAGAGAACTTAAAGGTATGCAAGCTTCAGGCCATCTTCTTGCAACAATGTTTGAAGGCTTGCGTGATGTAATTAAGCCAGGAATTTCAACCTGGGAAATTGAAGAATTCTGCCAAGACTTTGTTAAGAGTCGTGGTGGTCGTCTTTCAGAACAAGGCTTTGAAGGCTACAAGTATGGTACTTGTATCTCAGTTAACGATGAAATTGCTCACCAAACTCCAAGAAAAGACCGTATCTTAAAGGAAGGCGACATCGTTAAGGTTGATGTAACTTGCAACTTAAATGGTTACGAGTCAGATTCATGCACTACTTATCCAGTTGGCGAAATTTCAGAAGCTGATAAGAAATTAATCGAAGTAACTAAGAAGGCAATGTACTTAGGAATTGATCAAGCCGTTTTAGGTAACCGTATCGGTGATATTGGTGCCGCTATTCAACATTGGGTTGAAGACGAAAACCATTATGGCGATGTCCGCGAATTAATTGGTCACGGTATTCAACCATCAATTCACGAAGATCCAGAAGTACCACACTGGGGCAAGGCTGGTCACGGCATTCGTCTTCGTGAAGGTATGACTATTACCTGTGAACCAATGGTTGAAGCAGGTGGCGATTGGCATATTGACCAAAGAACAGTTGATGACCCTAACGATGACTGGGTTTACTACGCAACTCCAGATGGTTCAAATGCTGCTCAATTTGAACACACTTTTGCTATTACTAAAGATGGTCCTAAGATCTTAACTTTACAAAAACCATATGATGGTTTAGAAAAATACATCCCTCACTTTGATGAGATGGATGATTAGGTTCTTGAATGAAAAATGAGATAAAGAAATCTAATTCAAAAATAAGTGATTTCTTTCTTACTTTGCGAACGATTTTGTCGCAAGGTGAGATTATTGATAGTTCAATTGTAATTGCATATTATATTTTGTTTTCAATCTTTCCGATTATCATTATTATCGGAAATGTCCTGCCTCTGTTTCATATTGATACAGCGCCTATTGCAAAATATTTAAATTTGATTTTTCCAGATCAAGTATCTAGTTTTATTATGCCGATCATCAATTCTTTATTGAAGACGACATCTACTGGCTATATTTCATTTGGTATTATTTTAGCGATTTGGTCTTTTTCTAATTTAGTTAATGCAATTAGATTAGGTGAGAACCGACTGTATGGTGTTCACCAAGTTGAATTAAAACTTTCAATGCTTAATTTTTTGTGGACAAGGTTGATCACAGTCATCTTTACTACTTTGATGATTATCATCTTTACTGCAGTTGGTGTAATATTGGCGTTTGGTCAAGAATTGCTAGATTTAATGGATGCAATTTTTAAAGTACCAGTTCATGAAATTGGTAAAATATTTAGCTATCGTTATCCTGTGATTTTCTTGATTATAATTTTGGCGGTATTTTACTTAAATTATGTTTTGCCAAATATTAAACTAAAGAAACGTGTAATTTGGCCGGGGGTATTTGTCACTTCATTTGGATGGATGGCGTTATCATTTTTATTTAGTTTTTATTTGCATAACTTTCCAATTACTTGGAAAAACTACGGCATTGTCGGTACGTTTATTATCTTTATGTTGTGGTTGAACATTGCTTCACTATTGTTTTTATTTGGCGTTGCTGTTAATGCAACGATTATTCGTAATCGAGTAGGGGAGCTTGAGTATTCTGCTGGTAGGATTGCAAGTTATATTCAAGATAAAAGGCGAAAACAAAAGTAGCTCTAAAAGCACGATTTTGCTATGATACTGTTAAAAGTTAAGAGAATAGAAAGAGTGTCTGTATGAAAGTAAGAAAAGCTGTTATTCCAGCTGCCGGTTTAGGTACTAGATTCTTACCTGCAACTAAGGCTTTACCTAAAGAAATGTTGCCAATTGTTGATAAACCAACAATTCAATTTATCGTAGAAGAAGCCAAGAAGTCTGGTATTGAAGATATTTTGATTGTTATTGGTAAAAATAAGCGACCAATTGAAGATCATTTTGATTCTAATCCAGAACTTGAACAAGACTTGGAAGAAAAGGGTAAAAGCGAGTTGCTTAAGTTGACCCAAGGTATTACCAACTTAGGTGTCAATTTGTACTATACTAGACAACCACATCCAGCAGGCTTAGGGGATGCAATTTATCGTGCTCGCAGCTTTGTTGGAGATGAGCCATTTGTAGTAATGCTTGGGGATGATTTGATGGATGACAAAATTCCTTTAACTAAGCAATTGATTAATCGTTATGACAAGACTCATGCTTCTACTATTGCTGTAATGCCAGTGCCTCATGAAGAAGTTTCTAAATATGGGGTAATTGAACCTGAAAATGAAATCATGCCTGGTTTAATCAACGTTAAGTCTTTTGTAGAAAAGCCAGATATTGATAAGGCACCAAGTGATTATGCAATTATTGGACGTTACTTGCTTACACCAGAAATTTTTGATATTTTGGCTCATCAAAAACCAGGGCGTGGCGGAGAAATCCAATTAACAGATGCCATTGATACGATGAATAAGACACAACGCGTGTTTGCTCATGTATTTAAGGGTGAACGTCATGATGTTGGTAATAAAGAAGGCTATCTTGAAACTTCTATTGAATATGGACTAAAGCATCCTGAAATTAAGGATCAATTGCGTGCATATATTAAGAAGCTATCTAAGCAATTTGAAGCTGAAGATAAGAATAATAAATAAAAAGCAGATAATTGTTTACAGACTACGCGAGAGCGTAGTCTTTTTATGTTTTTTTTAATATTTTTTGTTATGATCATAGTGTTAATAATACAAATGGAGAAAAAGTGATGAAAAATATTTATATTGTAGCAGCCAAGAGAACACCTTTTGGCAAGTATCGTGGATTTTTTAAAGATGCTTCGGCAATTGATCTTGGCGTAATGGCATTAAAGGGCGCGTTAAAAGATGGAAATATTAATCCTGATAAGGTCCAAGAACTTTTTATGGGCAATGTTTTGAGTACAGGCTTGGGTGAAAATATGGCTCGTCAGGTTGCTCTTAATTCAGGGATGAAAGAAGAATCCACTGCGGCAACGATTAATGATGTTTGTGGCTCTAGCCTTAAGGCTGTCCGTTTAGCTCAAGGTCAAATGGAAATGGGCGATTTAGATCTAGTTGCAGTTGGTGGTAGCGAAAGCATGACCCGTGCACCATATTTGGTTAAAAAAGAAAATAAAGAAAATCCTGCAGACCATTTAGTAAATACTATGATAAATGATGGTTTGATGGATGCTTTTTCTGGACAACATATGGGGATTACCGCCGAAAACGTTGCACAAAGATATCATGTTACCCGTGAAGAGATGGATGAATTTAGTCTTCGTTCTCATAAAAAAGCGGCAGAAGCAACGAAATATGGCTTTTTTGATAACGAAATTTTGCCAATTGAAATTGATGGTGAAACTTTAGATCATGATGAGCCAATTCGTCCAGATACTTCTATGGAAGCCTTAAGTCAATTAAAACCGGTCTTTAAAGAGGATGGTGACGTAACCGCCGGTAATTCGTCTCCATTAACAGATGGTGCAAGTATGTTGGTATTAGCCACAGAAGACAAGGTTAAGGAATTAAACTTAAAGCCGATTGCTAAGCTAGGAGCTTTTGCGGAAGCTGGATTTGATCCTGCTTATATGGGATATACACCATATTTTGCCGTGAAGAAGCTGCTTGAAAAAACAGGACGTTCAATTAATGATTATGATATTGTAGAACTAAACGAAGCCTTTGCTTCGCAAAGCGTAGCAGTAGCTCGTGATTTGCAAATCCCTGATGATAAATTAAATATCATGGGTGGTGCCATTGCGTTGGGACATCCATTAGGTGCAACTGGAACCAGATTAATTTGTTCTGCAATTAGTGGCTTAAAGAAGGAGCAAGGCCAGCGTGCATTGGTAACTTTGTGCATTGGCGGTGGTCAAGCAATCGCATATGAAATCGAGAATGTTTAATGAAGTTTTATCAATTAAAGCCTGAGCAAAGGCGAGAAATTTTACAATCTGAAGGAATAAATTTAGAAGATATTGATGATCAGGTTCTTAACCGCTTAGACAAATTAAGCGAAAATGTTGTGGGCCAATTACGGTTGCCTTTGGGAGTAGTGCAAAATCTTTTACTAAATGAGCAATCGTATATGGTCCCTATGGCTGTAGAAGAACCTTCAGTTGTGGCAGCTGCTAATCATGGTGCTCATATTTTTGCACGAAATGGTGGAGTCAAGGCAACTAGCAAGCGAACAGGAATCTATGGTCAAATCGTTTTAAAGATAAATTCTGACTTTTCTTTGGTAAACTTAAAAAAACAATTTCCTGATTTGATCGATTTAGCTAATACAGAATTTGCTAGTTTAATTCGTCACGGTGGTGGAACTAGATCAATTGAGGCTGAACAAAAAGGTGATTTAGTCTATCTTAAAGTTTTAGTTGATCCCGCTGAAGCAATGGGAGCAAATAAGACAAATTCTATCTTGGAATTTTTAGCAGCTAAATTAAAACAATTCCCAGGTGTTGAAGAAAAATTATTTGCCATTTTATCAAATTATCCTAGTCAGTTGACTACGGTTATAGTTACTCTTGATCCTAAAACAATGGGTGGCCGGAAATTAGCTGAACGTGTTGCTTTGCTCAGCAAAATTGGTTATGAAGATCCATATCGAGCAGTAACCAATAATAAAGGAATCATGAATGGCGTTGATGCGGTGTTAATTGCTACAGGAAATGATTACCGCGCAATTGAAAGTGCGACTGCAGTTTTAGCTAACCAAGATGGACATTATCGCAGTTTGTCTAAATGGACTATGCAAGATGGCAAGCTAGTTGGCGAATTAACTTTGCCAATGGCTATTGGAGTAGTTGGTGGTTCTATTAAGGCTCGCAAAGATGTACAGCAGAGTTTTGCTATTTTGGGTAAGAAGATTACCAGTGCTAAGTTAGCCGAAATTATTGTCAGTGTTGGGTTAGCTAATAATCTGGCAGCACTACTGGCGATTTCTACTGTAGGAATTCAAGCAGGACATATGAAGCTGCAAGCACGTAATATCGTCGCTGAACTTGATGCCAGTGATGATGAAAAGAAGCAGGTATTAACACAAATAATTGAGCAAAAAGATTATTCTGAAAGTTATGCACAACTTGTTTTAAAGCAAATAAGAGAGGAAAAATAATGCAAGTAGGTATTGATAAGATTGGACTTTTTACTCCTAACAAATATGTAGACATGGTTGATTTAGCCCATGCAAGAAATGAAGATCCAAATAAGTTTTTGATCGGTATTGGTCAAAGTGAAATGAGCGTTGCAGATCAAACCCAGGATGCTGTTTCAATGGGAATTAATGCAACGATGAAGTACATTGACCGGATTGATAAGGATAAGATTGGTTTATTGGTCTTTGGTACCGAAAGCGGGATCGATCAATCTAAATCAGCTTCACTTTTTGTTAAGACAGCACTTAAATTAAAACCAGAAGTGCGGACTTTTGAAGTAAAAGAGGCATGTTTTGGCTTAACCGCTGCCTTAATGATTGCACGTGATTTCGTTAGAGTTCATCCCGACCAAACTGCAATGGTTATTGGTAGTGATATTGCACGTTACGGTATTGGTACTGCGGGTGAAGTAACCCAAGGTGCTGGTAGTGTAAGTATGCTGATTAAGGCTGATCCAGCTATTTTAGCTTTAAATGATGGTCACAGTGCATACAGCGAGGACATTAATGACTTTTGGCGTCCAAATAACTCTAAATTAGCAATGGTTGATGGTAAATATTCAACACAAGTCTATTTAGATTTCTTTAGCAAAACTTTTGCGGATTATAAAAAGCAAAAGAATTTGGAAACAAAAGATTTTGATGCTATTATTTATCACTTGCCATTCACTAAGATGGGGTTAAAGGCTAATCGAATTGCTGTTGCTGATCAAGATGAAGCCACTACTGAAAAATTGCAAAATTCATTTGCTGCTTCTAAACAATTATCACGTCGAGTTGGTAATATTTATACTGCCTCTCTTTATATGAGCTTGTTGAGTTTGCTTGAATACGGTAATTTATCAGCTGGCTCATTAGTTGGTTTATTCTCATATGGCTCAGGTGCCATGGGTGAATTTTACAGTGGCAATCTTGTAGCTGGCTATGAAAAAGAAATTAATGCAGCCAGCGATGAAAAGATGCTTGAAAGACGTCAAAAGTTAAGTATTCCTGAATACGAAGATGTGTTTAATACTGCGCTTGAAGATCCGGAAGACAATGAAGAATTAACTAGTGATGATGAAAAAGGCACTTGGTATTTTGCAGGTACTAAAGGCAATATTCGTCAATATAAAGTTAAGTAAAATGGAAAAGGCTATGATCATGATGATCGTAGCCTTTTTACATAAGAACAATTTGATTGTTGTCTTCTTTGATTTGTAATCCAAAAATGTGATGTTCTTCTTGGTCAACTGCTATTAAAAGAGGAATACCGCGGTTATGCATATGACCTACTAAGCGGATCAGTTTAGCCTTAGTCATTGCTTTTTCTCCTGGATAAAGCAGACAGTGGCCATCTACCAGAGTTAGTTTGCCCCAAGGAACAACTTTATCGTCTATTTTTAGATAAAAAGTGGTATTAATATTTAAATCGTTAATTAATTGAAGTAAATCTGTTAAGCGCATTTTCAAGTATAATTAAAATTAGTAATAGTTATTAACTAATTATAGAATGAATAATAAAGTAAATTAACATGGAAGAATCAAAATGAAGAAAAAAATAATATTATCGTCTTTGACTTTGGCTGGACTAGGGTGGTTAGCAATTAGCGACTATTTTTTTAAATACGCGATGACCACTTATAAGAAAAAGCCAGAATCTAAAGAATTATCCGGTAGGGATGCGCTATATCGTGACAAGCTTGGGTTCAAAGAATTTGAAAAACAAGAATGGATTTTAAGAGTAGATTCTAATATAAGTTTATATGCTAACTATCTTGATAATCATTCTAAGAAGACGACAATTTTATTGCATGGCTTTATGAGCGACGGAGATAGCATGGCTGGTTTTGCCAAGATGTTTTATGATTTGGGATATAATGTCTTGTTGCCTGATGCGCGGGCACATGGACGCAGCTCAGGCGAATATATTGGCTATGGCTGGGTAGAAAAAGACGATATTTTACGCTGGATTAAAAAAGCGATTGGCTATACTGGGGATGATACTCAGATCGTCGTGATGGGACAAAGCATGGGCGGTGCTACTGCGATGATGGTTTCCGGCTTAAAATTACCTAAGCAGGTAAAAGCATTTATTGAAGATTGTGGATATTCCAGTGTAAAAGAAGAAGTGGATTATCAAGCAGGTAATTTATTTGGTTTGCCTAAAGTAATTCGTAAACCTTTGATCAAGACCATGAGTGGTATTAATAGAATAGAGAATGGCTTTTTCTTAAAACGAGCATCATCTGTTAAACAATTGCGGAAGAATACGCGGCCGTTTTTGTTTATCCATGGTGGAAAAGACCACTTTGTGCCTACCGAAATGGTGTATCAAAATTATGCGGCAACTAATGCACCTAAGTTTTTATGGGTTGCACCGTTAGCTGGGCACGCTCTATCTTATCCAATGTACAAAAATAAATATCGACAAGTTATCAAAGCTTTTTTGAAAAAATATATTCATTAATTATTGCAAGCGGTTACACAACAGGATATAATTAGTGACGTGGAAGAGGTAGAAATTAAGTTAACAAGTATAAATATAAGTAAGTTTTTATCTCCAGAATTGTATTATTATTGGAAACTTGAAAGATTCTCTATATGTAGAGGTATCAGCCCTAATAATGGCTGTTTACAAAACTCCAATTCATTAAAAGTTACGTTTTATGTAAAGACCCGAACAAGTGAATGTTAATATTGGTTACGATGATGCCATTGTTTTAATACATAACGAACAGTTGAAGATCGTGACTATCAATTTGATGAGCTACCTCATCCACTTGAATTGCGACTGCTAAGAGACAAGGATTGCCCGACAGTCGCTTTTTGTATGCAAAAACAACCTAGCTGATAACTAGGTTGTTTTTCTTATCTTATTTTCTTAAAACTAATTTAGCGATTGCTTCACAACGTGGAGTTTGTGGCAACATATCCACATTTTGGATTACACGGACATCGTAAACTTCACTTAATAAGACTAAATCTTGAGCTAAAGTAGATGGGTTACATGAAATGTAAACAAAAGTTTCAGGTTTTACCTGTAAAAGAGTTTTGATTAATTTTTTAGCCAAGCCTGTTCTAGGTGGGTCAACGATTAAGGCATCGATTGAAACGCCGCTGTTCTTTAATTCAGGCAATACCTTTTCTACGCTGCCTTGGATGTAATCTGCATTTTTGATGTGATTGAGTTCCACATTGTGCTCTGCATCTTTAACGGCTTCAGGAATAGTTTCGATTCCGATAACTTGCTTGACGCGATCAGCAGCCAAAATACCTAAGGTACCAACGCCACTATAGGCATCGATCAAAGTTTGATCTGGGGTTAAGTCTAAGTATTTCAATGCTTCTGAATAAAGGTTGACAGTTTGAACCGGGTTGAGTTGGAAGAAGGCACGCGGAGACAAGGCGAATTTTTTGCCTAAGATTTCTTCAGTAATTTGGTTTTTACCTAAAAGCTTTTCGGTCTTGTTGCCCCAAACTTGTGGATTTTGCCATTCAGTTTCGTTTTGGTAAACGCTGACGACATTATCCAGCTTCATGATTTCTTTAGCAAGTGGGATTAAGTTCTTGATCTTGTGACCAATGGTGATCAAAGTAACTTGAATTTCTTTGCTAGCTTCAGATTGACGCACTACGATAGTTTTGACGCCGGGTAAATGACGACGGAAGTTAGCAACAGGGACATGCAACTTCTCAATTAAAACTTTGATTTCACGTTCAGTCTTTTGAGTGTCTTCACTTTGCGTAGGCATCTTAGGCAAATCGATCAAGCGGTGAGAATTTGGTGCAAAAAGACCTAATTTAGTTTTACCGTGAACATTTTCGATTTGGTATTGTGCCTTATTGCGGTAATGCCATTCATCAGGAGCAGGGATAGTCTTCTTAACCTTGTATTTAGCATAGTTTCTTGGATGGTACTTTCTAAGTGATTCAAGCATATTATTACGCTTGAATTCAAGTTGCTTTTCATAAGACAAATGTGCTAGTTCCAATCCACCAATTTCTGGATCTACGCCTTCTGGGAAAGCTACTCGATCAGGACTCTTTTCCTTAATGCGGACAAGTTCACCTTGAAGATAGTGAGGGTAGCTCTTAACAATTTTGGCTACGACTACTTCATCTGGCAAAGCACCTGGGATAAAGATAATCTTCTTTTTATAATAGCCGATTCCTTCGCCATTAATTCCCAAACGTTTAATTGTGATAATTACATCTTTTTCATGATGTTGTTTTTTATTTGTAAATTTTTTATTCATCATCTTATTCTTTCTACTAAAAACTAATTACATTGCTTTTAATTGTACTACCTGGTAAAAGTTCTTAGCAAGATTTAAAAAAATTTGCTAGCATGTATTTTGGAATATGCGAGGTGAAAAAATGATCATAACCAAAGTTAGTGCACAAAAGCGCCCAGGTCGCTATAATATTTTCCTAGATGGTAAATATGCTTTTTCTGCTGGTGAAAAAACAGTCGCTGAGTTTGTTCTTTTAAAAGGAAAAGAACTTGATGATGAGCAAGTTGAAAAAATCAGACAATTTGATGCTGCTGCTAAAGCTAGTGATCTAGCAGCACATTTTTTGAGTTACGAACCTCGAACTATTTTTGAAGTCTTGCAGTATTTAAAAAAGCATGAAATTTCTGATGAAGCTGCTAATAGTGCCGTTAATCAGTTAAATGAGTTAGGTTATTTAGATGATCGTCAGTATGCTAAATTATTTATTAAAAATGATTTACGTGTCGGATCAGATGGACCGAAAAGTTTGCTACGTAAATTAACGCAAAAAGGTGTTGATCCAGAAATCAGTCAGACAGAATTAGACGAAGTGATGGATGAAGACTGGATTGAAGTCGGTCAAAGAGTAATCAAATCGATGATTCATCAAGCAGGTAAACTGGCTCAGCGAGAATTAAAGCGTAAGATGAAAACTAAGTTATTAATGCATGGTTTTGACGGTGGAATTAGCAGTGAAATAATTGCATCTTTAGATCTTGAAGATGATGAAGATTTGCAAATGCAAGCTTTAAAAAAGCAGGGCATCAAAGCCTATAAACGTTTTCGTCGCTATGATGAAAGTGAATGCAAGTTTCGGATGAAGAAATATCTCTTCAGCCATGGTTTTTCAACTAGTGAAATTGATGCATTTTTAAATGGTGAAGTAATTAATTTTGATGATTTAGCAGAATATTAAGGAGAAAAAATGAAAAAGAATATTGATAAGAAGTTATTTGTTGGCCGTCCTTTCCCAGATAGTTTGATGAATGCCCAAAAGAGTTTTATGGAATCTAATCAACAAATGGAAAATGATGAAGTATTTCAAAAGTTTTTAGCAGATAATAATCTAGAAAATAAGCGTTCAGCCTTAATTGTTTCAGGCCCAGATAGCTTTATGTACTGGTATGGCGTAGTAACTGATGTGGAAGCTGATAAGGTGCCAACAGGTTTAATGAAGTTTGAATTACCTAAGGCTGAAATAGATGAAGAAGTAGAAGAAAATCAAAATTTAGTTTACTTTAACTTGCCATTAAATAGCACTGTACCTAATTTTGTAAAAAAGGTAGTAGCCAATGGAGTTAAGGTTTATGAGAACTTAGGTGATAGCGATACTCCATATATTGTCTGGGATCTAGATTTAGATACAAAAAAACTGACCCAAGCATTTTACGTAAAGGTCAGTGAATAATTAATGTTGTTGTGGATCGATTGATAGATTATCGTATTCAACATAAGCGCCAAGACAAGTTGATACGAACATGATTAATAAGACGAAACCGATGGAACTACCTACAATTTGATCTAGTGTTAACACGGCACGTACTAAATAAGTTGCGGCAAAGCATAAAATAAAATCTAAGACGATATTTGCAAATAATAAGAAATAGCGTCGTCTAATACTGAAAAAGCGCAAAAGCTGCTTTAACAAACCGTCATTAGTTTGCATAGCTAATAGATCAACTGGTCGTTGAATCGTAGCTTTAACTGCAAACATAATGATAGAACCGACTAAAGCACCAATAATTGTGCGGTAAATTTCTGCCGAATGGAGAACTAGTGCATTATAGCCGATACCGATAATTAGTAAGCTACAGATATATGGAACAAGTAATAAAAAAGTAAAAACCAATAAAACGTGGCTTTTTTTCATAAGGATTTCCTCCTTTTAGTCTTATTTGCTATTTTAACATACTGTTAATTGCTCTATGCTATAATAACTTTATTTAGATAACTTTTTTAAGAAAGAGAGTAAAAAAATGAGTAGTGATCCTGGAGCGGAGAATCTTTTTGTTCGCCTTAAAAATAGATTGTCAGGTGAGACAGAAGAAGGAACTAAAGATCATTTAGAAAAAGAAATTATCAATTTACATGATAATCATAAAATTAATGATACTGAGTTCTCAATGCTTGAAAGAATTCTGGACTTTCAGGGGAAAATGGCTCGCGAAGTAATGGTACCAAGAACAGACGCGTTTATGGTAGATGCGGATGTGAGTTTTCAAGATAATCTTGATGAAATATTGCGTAAGCCGTATTCGCGTATTCCAGTATATAAACGAGATAAGGATAAAATCGTCGGCATAATTCATATCAGAACGGTATTGCGTAAGGCTAAGATTAAGGGGTTTGAAAATCTTGATTATCAAGATGTAATGACTGAACCTTTATTTGCACCAGAAACAGCAGAATTAGGGGATCTGTTGATGGAAATGCAGCAAACGCAGCGTCAACTAGCTATTTTAACAGATGAGTATGGTGGCGTAACTGGCTTGGCTACTATTGAAGACCTTGTCGAAGAGATCGTAGGGGATATCGACGACGAGGTTGATCATACAGAGATTTTGTATAATCAAATTGCGCCCAATAAGTATATTATCTATGGAAAAATGCCGTTAGATGATTTTAATGAGCAATTTGGTACGCATCTTGAAATGGAAGATGTAGATACGGTAGCAGGTTATGTCATTAATACCTTGAAGATGATCCCAGCTAAAGGGGAAAAGTTAACCGTTGACATTGGTGACGGGATGACTTTGACTACTAGAAGAATGAAAGGGTCACGTTTACTTACGGTTTTGTTGACAAAGGATAAACAAGAAATAAAAAAGGAAGAAGATAAAAAAGAGTAATGGATAAAGAGTTAGCAGAGAAAGTAAAGAAAAGAAGAACATTTGCAATTATTTCTCACCCAGATGCAGGTAAGACAACAATTACGGAACAAATGCTGTTATTTGGTGGGGTAATTAGAAAAGCTGGTACTGTTAAAGCCCGTAAAACTGGTAACTTTGCTACAAGTGACTGGATGGAAATTGAAAAAAAGCGTGGTATTTCAGTTACTAGTTCCGTTATGCAGTTTGAGTACAAGGGCAAGAGAATCAATATCTTGGATACACCAGGACACCAAGATTTCTCAGAAGATACCTATCGTACTTTAATGGCGGTGGATGCTGCTGTCATGGTAATTGACTCTGCAAAGGGTATCGAACCACAAACTAAGAAACTATTTAAAGTTGTTAAAAAACGTGGTATTCCGATTTTTACTTTTATGAACAAGTTAGACCGTGATGGTCGACCACCACTTGATTTGATTGCTGAACTTGAAGATTTGCTCGGCATTGAAGGTGTAGCAATGGACTGGCCGATTGGTTCTGGTCAAACTTTAAAAGGCTTGTATGATATTGCTAATAATCGCGTTGAATTGTACCGCAAAGATGGCGCAGACCGTTTCTTACCATTGAATGAAGATGGTACTTTGCCTGATAGCGAACCATTGAGTCAAGATCCTCAATTCCAAGATACTCTTGATGAAATTGAATTGGTTAAAGAAGCTGGTAATAAATTTGATCCTGAAAAAATTGCTTTGGGTGATCAAACTCCAGTCTTCTTCGGTTCAGCTTTAACCAATTTTGGTGTAGAAACATTCTTAAATAGTTTCGTTGATTTAGCACCGGCTCCTGAAAGTCATACTGTTAATGGGGATGAAGAACTTAGTCCAAAAGATCCGGAATTCTCAGGCTTTGTCTTTAAGATTCAGGCTAACATGAATCCTCACCACCGTGATCGAATCGCATTTGTCCGTGTTGGTAGTGGTGAATTTAAAAAAGGATTGGATGTTACTTTAGCAAGAACAGGTAAGCCAATCCGTTTGAATAATGCAACTGAATTTATGTCTAGTGAACGTGTGCAAGTTTCAGATGCCGTAGCTGGAGATATTGTTGGTTTGTACGATACTGGTAACTTCCAAATTGGAGACAGTATTTATTCAGGTAAACGTAAAATCGTTTATCCACCACTTCCAGAATTTACTCCAGAATTGTTTATGCGGGTAACTGCTAAGAATGTGATGAAGCAAAAGTCATTCCACAAGGGAATGAATCAGTTGGTTCAAGAAGGTGCTATTCAGCTTTACCGTAATTACCAAACCGATGAATATATTTTAGGTGCGGTTGGTCAATTGCAATTTGAAGTCTTCCAATTCAGAATGAAGAATGAATATAATTCAGAAGTTGAGATGAATAGTATTGGACATAGAGTTGCGCGTTGGATTGATCCAGAGCAACTTGATCCTCGTATGTCTAACAGCCGTAATCTTCTAGTAAAAGACCGTTATGGCAATCCATTGTTCTTGTTTGAGAATGAATTTGCAGAACGATTCTTCCACGACAAGTATCCGGATGTTAAATTAACGGAAAAGCTCTAATAAAAAATAAGCGTCTAGGAAATAAATCCTCTAGACGCTTATTTTTGTGATTAAATTTATTTAATTTACTTGTCGACGTGAATTTCAATGACGTGACGGCTCTTGTCAACGGTTAAAGTATATGAAGAATCGTAATCTTTGATTAATCGTTTGATGACAAATTCAATTTCATCTTCACGGACACGGCGATCATGGTTTTCAAGTGCAATGCCGATTGCATTTTTGCTTTCGGTATAAATTACTGAAGTATTTCCTAATGAATATACTTTAACGTAATTAGCATCGGTAGTATTGAGCTGACTGTGAACCAAGTTAGAATAGTTGTTAGTTACATCGATTAAATGCATGAATTTCACCTGTTTCTTTTAGTTTTTATAACTTAAATTTAGTATACATCAAATTAAGCAGCATCTTTTTATTTTTATTAAATTAAATAAAAAGATGCTGCTGATTATTAATCGCAGAATCTTTTTTGAATTATTAATTGGCGTAATTACTCAGCTGTGTTTTCATCGCTAATAACGATCTTATTATCGACAACATCTGCCTTAAGATTCTTGCTATCAGTGTGATCAAGCTTGAAGTCTGCAACGTTATCTTCGATTTCTTCTTGAATTGTTCGACGAAGTGGACGAGCACCTAAAGCAGGGTTGAATCCATCTTCAACTAATTTATCTTTAGCTGCGTCGGTAACATCAATGTACAAACCTTGATCCTTAACCATGTTGTTGGTGTTAGCAAGCATCAAGTCAACAATCTTAAGTAAGTCAGGTTTAGTCAATTCGTTGAATTCAATGACGTCATCAAGACGGTTAAGGAATTCAGGCTTGAAGAATTGACTCATGTTGTTTCTAGCTGATTCATTACTTTCGTCTTCATTTTCAGCAGCGAAACCAACGCTAGCATTCTTGATGCCTTGACCTGCGTTAGAAGTCATGATGATGATTGTATCTTTGAATGAAACAGTTCTACCTTGTGAATCAGTCAAACGACCATCATCTAAGATTTGCAAGAAGAGGTTCAAAACGTCTGGGTGAGCTTTTTCAATTTCGTCAAGCAAAATCAAGCTGTATGGGTTGTGACGAACTTGTTCAGTCAATTGACCAGCTTCTTCGTAGCCAACATAACCAGGAGCTGAACCAATCAACTTAGATACAGAATATTGTTCCATGTATTCAGACATATCGAAACGAATCATGGCATCTTCTGAACCGAACATTTGCTTAGCAAGTTGTTTGGCAAGCTCAGTCTTACCAACACCAGTAGGTCCTACGAATAAGAAGGAACCAATTGGACGACCTGATTTGTTAAAGCCGATTCTATTACGACGAATTGCACGAGCCACTTTTTCAACTGCCTTATCTTGACCAATGATATGAGCCTTTAAGTCACTGGCTAAGTTTTGCAATTGATTTTCTTCTTGCTTTTGAATATCGCCGACAGGGATGCCAGTCTTTTCTTCAACAATCTTATTCATAATCTTGTTGGTGATAACTGGAGACTTGTCTGGATCTACCTTTTGATCTTTAACTTTTTCGTATTTTTCAATTTGGTCGCGGTAGTAGGCTGCCTTTTCGTAATCTTCATTCTTTAAGGCTTCTTCTTTTAGTTGCTCAGCTGCATTGATTCTTTCTTGCATTTTATCCTTATCAATATAAGGAATAGTTAAGTTCATTCTTGAACCAGCTTCATCTAACAAGTCAATGGCTTTGTCAGGTAAAAATCTGTCTTGAATGTAACGAGCTGATAATTTAGCAGCTGCTTCAATTGCATCATCTGTATAATGAACGTGGTGGTAATCTTCGTAGCGTTGTTGAATACCTTTCAGAATCCTAATAGTTTCATCAATAGAAGGTTCTTTTACTTCAACGGGTTGGAATCTACGTGCTAAAGCAGAATCTTTTTCAATGTCGCGGTATTCCTTGATAGTAGTAGCACCAACTAATTGGAGTTCACCACGAGCTAAGGCTGGTTTGATGATGTTACCAGCATCCATACCGCCTTCAGCGTTACCTGCACCAACAATTTCGTGAATTTCATCAATGAATAAAATGATGTCATCACTTTGTTGTAATTCTTTGATTAATTGCTCCATCCGTTGTTCAAATTGACCACGAATTCCAGTACCTTGAACAAGTGAAACTACATTTAATGATATGATTCTTTTATTTTGTAATTTAGCTGGGACAGAACCATCAACGATTTCTTGTGCTAATCCTTCAACTACGGCTGTTTTACCAACACCTGCTTCACCGATTAAAACAGGGTTGTTTTTAGTTCTTCTATTTAAAATCTCAATTACACGAGCGATTTCTTTATCACGGCCGATAACTGGATCGATTTTTCCTTTTTTAGCAAGAGCAGTTAAATCAGTACCGTATTGGTCAAGGAGACTTTTACCACCTTGATTGCCGTTACCATTTCCTCCGCCCATTTGCATTCTTGGATTATTTCCGTTCATATTATTTGCGGCATTGTTGTTATTTCCGTTTAAAGCGTTGAATAAATCATCAAAGTCGCCAAAAAATTCATTGTTATTATTCATATTTTCTAGATTTCCTTGTTGATTTCTTAATTCTTGATAGCATTGTTGACATAAATCAATTTCTCGGCTTTGGCCATTTACCTTAGTAAAGAGGTGAATGGAGGCTGGCCGTTTATGACAATTTTGACAAAGCAAAATGCATGACCGCCTTTCATTTAAGTTGTAACAAAATTATATTATTAGCACTCTTAGTAGTCAAGTGCTAAGCTCTACATTTCTTACTTAATGTAAGAAACACATAAAATAATAATATTTTTGAAAAATTACCATAAATAGTAGAATAAATAATGAAAAAATTATAAAATTTAAAAAGTGTGGTGATATTTTTGGATTATCAAAAGATTTTAGATCAATTGGTGTCTGGAGAGCTTAAAGAATATAAGGTAGAGCCTGAAGATGCCTTTGATTTACAGAAAACTATTAGAAATTATGGCAAAAGACAATATATTACCGGCAGAGCTGAAAGAGGCGGTGCTATTGTATATACCGCTACGAACACTGACGATTGAATAATGTAAACTGTTACATTATTGTTGTCTAAACTGTAAAAACATGATAATCTAATACCTGAATGGGTATTTATTACCAGTTTAATTTTTTCAATTTAAAGGAGATATTTATAATGGAAAAACGCGATTTTCATATTATTGCAGAAACAGGTATTCATGCACGTCCAGCTACTCTTTTAGTACAAGCTGCTTCAAAGTTCGGTTCAGATGTTAACTTGGAATACAACGGCAAGTCAGTAAACTTGAAGTCAATCATGGGTGTTATGTCACTTGGTGTTGGCCAAAATGCTGATGTTACTATCACTGCTGAAGGTGACGATGAAAAAGACGCATTGGACGCAATTGCCGACACTATGAAAAAAGAAGGTTTAGCTGAATAATGACCAAGACTTTAAAAGGAATTGCTGCTAGTGATGGTATTGCCATTGCTCCAGCATATCTTCTTGTGGAGCCTGATCTTTCATTTTCAAAGTCTTCAGTTGATGATGTTGAAGCTGAAGTAGCTCGTTACAAGGATGCTATTAAGACTTCAACTACTGAAGTTGAAAAGGTTCGTGATGTTGCCAAGAAGAGCTTGGGTGAAGAAGAATCTCAAGTTTTTGAAGCTCACTTAATGATTTTGAATGATCCAGAATTTACTGGTGCCATTGAGAATGAAATTAAGGATTCAAAGATCAATGCAGAAGCTGCATTAGATGAAACTGCACAAAAGTTCATCCAAATTTTTGAAAGTATGACTGATAATCCTTACATGCAAGAACGTGCTGCCGATGTACGCGATGTTTCTAAGCGTATTATGGCTCACTTACTTGGTAAGGAATTACCAAACCCAGCTTCAATTGACCATGAAGTAATCGTTGTTGCTCATGATTTGACTCCAAGTGATACTGCACAACTTAACAAGAAATACGTTAAGGGCTTTATTACTGATATTGGTGGTCGTACTGCTCACTCAGCAATCATGGCACGTTCACTTGAATTACCAGCCGTAGTTGGTACTGATTCAATTACTAAGGACGTTAAGAACGGCGACATGTTAATTGATGATGGTCTTGATGGTGTAGCTATTATTGATCCTAGTGATGATCAAGTAGCTGACTACAAGAAGAAGGGTGAAGCTTTCTTAAAGCAAAAGGCTGAATGGAAGAAATTGAAGGATGAACCTTCAGTAACTGTCGATGGTAAGCAATTTACTATTGCAGCCAACATCGGTACTCCTAATGATATGCCAGGTGTACATGAAAACGGTGCAGAAGCTGTTGGTTTGTACAGAACTGAATTCTTGTACATGGATTCATCAAACTTCCCAACTGAAGATGATCAATTCGAAGCTTACAAGAAAGTTATCGAAGGCATGAACGGCAAGCAAGTTATCATCAGAACAATGGATATTGGTGGTGACAAGCACCTAGATTACTGGGACTTGCCAGATGAAATGAACCCATTCTTAGGTGTACGTGCTATTCGTCTTTCACTTAAGAACGAAAAGATTTTCCGTACCCAATTAAGAGCTTTGCTTCGTGCATCAGCATACGGTAAGCTTGGTATTATGTTCCCAATGATTGGTACATTGGCTGAACTTCGTCAAGCTAAGGCTATCTTAAATGATGAAAAGCAAAAGCTTGTTGAAAAGGGCGTTAAGATCGGTGACGACTTGCAAGTTGGTATGATGATCGAAGTTCCTGCAGCTGCTGTTTTAGCAGATCAATTCGCTAAGGAAGTTGACTTCTTCTCAATTGGTACTAACGACTTGATCCAATACACTATGGCTGCTGACCGTGGTAACGATAACCTATCATACTTGTACCAACCATATAACCCATCAGTACTTCGTTTGATTAAGCACACTATTGATTCTGCTCATGAAAATGGTATCTGGTGTGGTATGTGTGGTGAAGCTGCCGGTGATAACACCATGTTCCCAATCTTACTTTCAATGGGACTTGATGAATACTCAATGAGTGCAACTTCAATCTTACGTATCAGAAGCTTAATGAAGAAGTTTGATACTAAGGATCTTAAGGAATTGGCTAACGAGGCATGCTTCGTTTCAGAAACTGCTGAAGAAAATGAAAAGTTAGTTAATGACTTAATGAAGAAGATCGACAAATAAATTCATATTTTGAATTGAGAAAAGAGACCGAAAGGTCTCTTTTTTCATATTTAAATATTTTAAACAAAACATACAATTTCTTCACAAATAATTCACGTTTTATCTTTAGAATATAAAGAGAAGTTAACATAAAAGATAAAATGAGTACTTACAAAAAAGAAGTTAGTATGTTATACTAATAGTAAGATTAAGAACGTATACAAATATTTGTTCTGAGGAGCGTGATTTTTATGGTAGATTTATATGTTTCGCCTAGTTGTACTTCATGTCGTAAGGCACGAGCTTGGCTTGAAAAGCATGATATTCCATTTAAGGAAAGAAACATTTTTTCGGAGCCTTTGACTAAAAAAGAGATATTAAAAATTCTACGTATGACTGAAAATGGTACTGAAGAAATCATTTCTACCCGCTCAAGAGCTTTTCAACAATTAAAAATAAATTTGGATGATTTATCAATTGATCAGTTACTTGATTTAGTAGAAAAGAATCCAAGCTTGTTAAGAAGACCAATTATTATGGATGATCGTCGACTTCAAGTAGGATATAATGAAGACGAAATTCGTCGTTTCTTACCACGTAAGGTTCGTCGATTAGAATTGGCTGAAGCCCAAAAAATTGCAGATTTATAATATGGAAGAGTGTTAGTAATGATGCTAACACTTTTATTTTAGATAAAAAATAGGCTACAATAGGTTATATAATTCGTGGAGGAGATATCCTGTGCAAGTAGATCATATCAATGAAAATACAATAAGAGTTAGAATTAATAAAAATGAATTAGCTCATCGTGGATTGAAGGTTTTAGATTTATTGGGGGATAAACAAAAAATACAGCAATTCTTCTACTCCATTCTTTCAGAGGTAGATACTGATCATACCTTTACTCAAGGAGTACCTGTAACTTTTCAGGTAATGCCTAACAATGGCGGTCTTGACTTGATGATTACCAAGATTAAGCCTGACGATGCTGATAATCTCCGTCAAATGATAGAGCCAATGAATAGTGAGACTAATCAAACACAGGCAGAGCCCGATTCAAGAAGAAGTTTCTTTGACCTTGATCCGAAAGATGATGTAAATACTGAACTTGATCCAATAAAAGAAGAAAAGCTTGAATCATCTAATCAGGAGAACGCAGTTAATATTCAATATTGGAAATTCCAAAATCATCATTCCTACAGCTTTGATGAGTTAGGAAATCTAGTTGAATTAGCGGATAGTTTGAAAGTAAGTGATCTGGCTTCAAGTTTGTATTATTTACGGGGTAAATACTACTTGAAGTTAGCATTTTTAGATGAAAATTATGCTGAACTTAAGCCAGCTGATGCTTGGGCTATTGCTAATGAATACGGAATCAAGATTGATGATAAAGAAATGAAGACGGTAAAGGAAACTGGAAAATGTTTGTTGAACCGTGATGCTCTTGATTATATTCGCTATTACTTTCTTCAAAAGCAATAATTAAGATTTTATAAAGAAAAAGAGACGTTAGAAAAAAACGTCTCTTTTTTACGTAATAAAACATGGGTGAAGAAATATGTATGCAGCCATGTTGAATAAAAAAATAGTATTAGCCGTTAGTGAAGCGAATATGGTTAATACCGGTCAAAAAAATTTAAATATAGATGATTATCGTTGTCCACACTGTCATAAAAAAGTAATTTTAATTATTTCAGAACAAAAGGCAGCCTTTTTTAAGCATTTAACTAGTTATAGCAATGCGATGGGAGAAAAAGAGGAACATCATCAATCTAAGATGCTGTTGAAAGCCGCGCTTACTGCGGCCGGATTCAACGCGCAAGTTGAGATACCGTTAGCTGATGGTCAGCTAAGAGCAGACGTTTTAGCTTCAGAAAAATTAGCCTTTGAAGTTCAATGTGCACCGCTAAGTGATACTGAATTTAGACATCGACATTTATTATATTCTGAAATAGGAGTAACCGATATTTGGATTGTGGGACAAAGGCATTATTTAAAGAAGAAACTAAAACATACTCAGTCGATCTTTTTTAGAAAGAATAAATTGTGGGGAAATTATTATCTGGAAATTAATCCTAAAAAGAATGTGTTTTGCTTAAAATATAATGTTTTACAGGAACCGGTAACGAATAATCTTCATTACCAAGTAAAATATTTTGCTTTAGATGAATTAGATATGAAGATCTTTTGGCATTTTAAGCCTATAAAAAGAGACTATCCAATTAATATAAATAATCAAAAAAAATATTTAAGAAGACAGTTAGCACAGAAAACAAAGCTCGGATTAAAAATAGGCGAGTTACTTTATTGCAAGGGGCTAACTGTGGATAGTCTGCCAGATGAAGTGTTTAGTACTTGGCGTAATCCTGGTGAAGTAGATTCTGTCACTAAATTTTTGCAAAAATAAAACGCCTATTAAATAAGGCGTAAGTGGTTTTGTTGCGGCATAAAATTTGAAAAGCAATTTTGATAATCAGGTAGAAGCAAATTAACTAAATCCTCATGTGCAACGGGACCTTCTAGAAGGACACCATTTTGTTCATTATCCTCATTGAACAAAACAATTGTTGGTGTAGCTTTAATGTTCCATTGATTAGCTAATTTTTGATCTTCCTCGATTGAACTCCGTACATAACTGCTTTTCTTGATTGCATTAATTGTATTAGCTTTAATGTTAAGCTTAGTAGCAATTTTTTCTAACAATTTAGGATTGTAAGCTGAAGCATCATGACTTAAATTCTTTTGCAGTTCATATAAAAATTCACGTGCTTTTTTATTACCATATTTAAGTTTAATAGCATGGTAATTTTCTAGCGCATCATAAGTTGCTTTAGAAAAAGTACTGATGTCTGGCAGCTTTTGTGCATCCTTACGACGCCTAATAGCGTCATCATTTACTAAACAAACATTAGCAATAGGAATATAGTGATAACAAACGTCAATTCCAAGTTCATCAACGGTGTTGCGAATTTGTTTTTCCGTATCATAACAGTAAATTCCTATTGGATTAATGAATAGAAAAATCTCGAACATACTCTCGACCCCTTTGGTGATTTACTATTGATACTTTAGCAAGAAACAAAAAAAGTGACAAAAAATATGCCTTATTTTGTATATGTTATTTTTTGTGAATACTTGCTCGAGCAATTTTACTTTGGTTAGTATTGCTAGAATTCTGCTTAAAATTGTAATCGCTTTCCAGCTTAGCTAGGACATTAGTTATTAAAACTGGATCATCATTCTCGATTTCTAATTCAAAGTCTTCATAGCCATCTGGATAAGAAGTTGCATCTAATGTTAATTCACAATCTTGTGGTCCATTCATTAAGATACGTCTAGTTTTGCTCCAGGTGAAAAGTGAAAGAGCGTCTTGTTCCTTAGCAAAATGTGCACTGAGGTATTGACCAATATTACCGTGAAAGGTAAAGTGCCTTTTTGCTACCAATTCTTTAGCTTGCGCATGAGTTAAATTATCGTTAATTTCAATAACTTCATGATAATTTTTTTGAACTGGATTAGGATCAGGCACTTTCATTGTTTGTTCGGCATGATCGCTATAAATTCTGATTCGCAAACTAATATGGTGCTTTTTTAATAATTTATCAGGTGTATCAAAATAATAATTCTCTTGTACAAAATCACTTTTTACAGGAAAATCACTGACTATTTTTTGATAAGTTTCTTTATGTAAAAGTGTTTTAGCTTCGATTTCTCGATTTTTGCTCATAAGTTTAAAACCTCCGAATCCATAAATTATTATAATAGTTAGGAAAAAATATTTAAATCAGTTCAGATTATAATCTTTAACATGGTAAAATGTGTTTGTTTACTAAGAAAGGATGTTTTCTCATGGAAGTAGATTGGGATAACTTCTTGTGGCCTTATAATGAAGCTGTACGCGAGTTAAAGGTTAAATTTCGTTCCCTTAGACAAGGCTTTTTAACTAGGGGAGAACATTCACCAATTGAATTTGTAATTGGTAGGGTGAAGACAGTAGATTCTATTAAAGAAAAAATGACGAGACGGGTAATTAGCCCAGATGTCATTGAAACTGATATGCAAGATATTGCCGGTATACGTATTGTGACACAATTTGTGGACGATATTTATAAGGTGGTAGACTTAATTCATTCACGTGATGATATGGAAGTAGTAGAAGAGCGTGATTATATTCAAAATGCTAAACCTTCAGGCTATCGTTCATATCATATGGTAATTAACTATACAGTTTACTTGCCAGAAGGACCTAAAAAGTTAATTGCGGAAATTCAGATTAGAACTTTAGCAATGAATTTTTGGGCTACTGTTGAACATACTTTAAATTATAAATACCAAGGTGCTTATCCAGAGGATATTTCAAAACGACTTAAGTCAACCGCAGAAGCTGCGTATAAGCTAGATGAAGAAATGTCTTCTATTAAGGATGAGGTCCAAGAAGCTCAAAAGATTTTTACCAAAAATAAAGGCAAGGAAAAGTCATGAAAGTAACAATAGCGCATAATAACTATGATAAGACTTTAGAGACAGTGGCCTATCTTAAGAAGCTATTGCAAAAGAAGAATGTCATTTTTGACGCTAAATATCCAGATGTAGTAATTACAGTCGGCGGAGATGGTACTTTAATCAACGCTTTTCATCGTTATGAGAATCAGGTTGATTCAGTACGTTTTATAGGTGTGCACACAGGACACTTAGGTTTTTATACTGATTGGCGTAATTATGATATTGATAAAATGGTTGATGCGCTTTTATTAACCAAAGATCAACCGGCTAAGTACCCCTTGCTTGAAATTAAAATGTTAACTGAGTCGGGCGATACTCGTTATCATTTGGCTGTAAATGAATCAGCGGTTAAAAGAATATCACATACGCTTGAAGCAGATGTTTATATTGATGATGAAATATTTGAAAATTTTAGAGGCGATGGTTTATGTGTTTCTACGCCAACGGGCTCAACCGCTTATAGCAAATCGCTGGGCGGGGCTGTAATTCATCCGCGATTAAAAGCTTTGCAAATGACAGAGATCGCTTCAATCAATAATCGTGTATTTAGAACATTATCTGCGCCAATTGTAATCGCACCCGATCAATGGATTACGATTGTGCCTAACGCTGATCATTTTGTAATGACTGTGGATGGGGCAAGAATCGATGTTAAAAATGCCAAAAAAATAGAATATCGTATTTCTAAGCACTCAATTCAGTTTGATCAGTTTGGTCATCACCATTTTTGGGCGCGTGTACAAAATGCGTTTATTAAGGATAACGAGGGTAATGACAAGTTTATTTAAATTAATTGTACAAGAAAAAGATCCCAAAAAATTGGGCTCTTTTTTGTTAAAGAATGGTTTCTCGCATCAGGCTTTGATTAAGGCAAGACATCATCACGGAATGATTTTGGTAAATCATAAGCGAAGATATTTAAGTTTTCATTTACGGACTGGGGATGAAGTTATTTTTGTTAGTGGTGAAGAAAAGAAAAATCAATTTTTGAAGCCATCTAATAATCCGGTAGATCCAGTTTTAGAGACTAAAAATTATATTGTGCTAAATAAACCAGCTGGGGTTTTATCAATCCCGTCTAGATATGAAGATAACGATGCTATTGTAAATAGATTAATGGGCTATTTTTCGAGTCAAAATGAAAAGGATTTAAAGCCTCATGTGATTACTCGTTTGGACCGAGATACTTCTGGTTTAGTATTAGTTGGAAAGAATGCTGTTGCGCATGCTCGTTTTAGCAAAATTGGTAAAGAGCAGTTTATTAAAAAGTATCACGCTATTGTTCATGGGAATTTTGCGAAAGATGAGTTAGCTGGATTAATTGATGAACCGATCGGTAAAGAAGGCGACGGTGTAAAAAGAGCCGTAGTAGCAAGCGGAAAAAAAGCACAGACGTGTTATCGTGTGCTTAGCCAAGTTAAAGGGGCTAGTCTAGTAGAATTACGCCTGTTAACAGGTAGAACGCATCAGATAAGGGTTCATATGGCTTATTTAGGCCATCCACTTTTTGGTGATCCCTTATATGGCATTGATGACGATTTTTCCCGGCAAGCATTAAATTGTTTTTATTTAGCTTTCCCTGATCCATTTGATAATGAAAAAAAGCGAGTAATTGAAATCAAAGATCCACAAGACATGTCGAAGTTATGGCAAAAATTAGTTAATCGCCGATTGTAAAATCAAGTTGAACACTTTATAAAAATAAAAGTCCATCTGGACC